>CBFDAZ010000651.1:0-3535 GCA_965602825.1 uncultured bacterium | reverse complement strand
ATTCAGGAAGTTCGTGGTCGTCAACACACACGGCGGCAACTGGGTGCTCAAACCGGCCATCCGCGACATCAACTTCCGGCATCCCGACCTGATGGTCATCATGAGCCACGGCCCGATGCCCGGTGACCGCGCTGCGATACCCCCGGAGATCCATGCCGGCGCCGGCGAGACCGGTAGCGTGCTGAGCTCCCAACCTGACCTCGTGAAGGAGGGAGCGGAGGACTTCACGCCCGCCTACGGCCGGGAGTACCTGGACTACGTCGGGATGCGGAAGGTGTCGCCCTCTGGCATCTGGGGGAAGCCGTCCGAGGCTGCTCCGGATGCGCACAGGGGCGAGGCCCGGGCCAGGCAGTCGGTGGAGTACGTCAGAGCGACCTTCGCCGAGCTGGAGAAGCTGAAGGGCAGCGAATAGGCTGCGAGCACGGATGTCCCGCGCAAAGCCTCAGACCCACGGAGCTGTCTCATGCATCGAGCACTGCTTTCGGTGGCCTTGTGCCTGTCCGCAACGGCCGCGCACGCTGTCGATGGTGCGCTGTTGACGCAGATGGAGTTCGACAACAGCCTCGCGCTGGCGACCGGCCAGGGCCCGGCGGAGTTCCTCGGAGGCGCGCCCGAGTACGTGGCGGGTAGGTTCGGGCGTGCCCTGGAGTTCCGCGCCGGGCAGAGGGTGACACTGCCCTCTGACGGCAATATCGACAAACAGCTAGGCACGGTCTGCCTGTGGGTGAAGCCGCAGTGGGCCGGTGACCTCTACCAGAACCATGTCTTCGTACAGGAGGACCTTCCCTTCGAGAAGGGCGCCAACTGCCTTCGGCTGTGGCATTGGTGCGTGGGGCTGGCCCGCTTCGACGTCCGCGACGAGGGCGATCGCTACATCAATTCGCCGGTCAAGACATGGCAGGCCGAGGAATGGCATCACCTCGCCGCGACGTGGGATGTAGCGCAGGGCATTGCGCTCTACATCGACGGTGCCAAGGCGGCCACCCGGCACTTCGAATACGAGCCGAAGCCGAGCCGCGAGATCATCCTCGGCGGCATCCCGACCGGCGATGACGCCCTGGCAGCCTTCGACGATTTCCGCATATACGACCGCCCCCTGGCGCCGGACCAGATCCGTCGCGTGATGACCGGCTTGCCCATTGAGACGGTCGAGTACCTGGGTGCGAAGGCGCCCGCGCGGGTGAGGGTCGGGGAGCCGTTCAAGGTGAGCGTGCGCTTCAGAGCACCTGAGGGCTTGATGGGTGATTACACGGTGCGGGCGCGGCTCGGCGCGATACCACTCGCGGAACTTGCGCTGGAGGAGCTCCCGGCACGGGGCACGGAGACGTCGGCTGGCCCGTTCGAGGTGATGATCCCCGTTCACTCCTATCCGCCCGCCGGTCGGCAGACCCTGAGCTTGCGCGTGGCTGGCGCCGCGCACGTGCGGCCGGAGAAGGCGGATTTGCCGGTCACGATCGCTTACCCGCCGCCGAGTCCGGCGCCAACATGGACACTGTCCGGCGACGGCGAGGTCCTGTCTGACGGCAAGCCGTTCCGCCCCGAACCTGGCACAGGCTTCCTGGTTCGCGGGGAGTTCGTGGCCGGGGAGGACGAGGCCCGGCTTACCGAGCTGATCGAGTCATCCGGCATTGTGGACGCCCTGCCGTGCCGTCTGCTGGATGAGGTGGACTGCTCGGTCGAAGACCACGGCTTCCGCGAGACGGCGCCCACGACGGTGCAGGAGCTGATCCCCGGACGCAAGTTCAGGCTCACCAGCGAGCAGGAGGACGTAACCCAAACAGGCAAGCGCGTGGACCGCGAATTCAAGGTGCTCCCCGGCTTCTCGTATGACCTCGCGGTCGCGTCTTGGCCAACGCCCCACGTGGTTGTGGTGGAGTCCCTGGACGACCAGGAGCGCTACCTCGAGGTCGCCATCGACGCGGCCGAGGGCAGCGAACCCGCGCCCCACCTGGAGCAGTCGGGCATCGGCGCTCGCGATGCGATGAACCTCTGTGTCACCTACAACGGGCGTGAGTACGAGCCGGGTGGCCGAGTCTATCGGGAAAGCTACCTGATCTTCCCCAAGACGGACCGGATCTCGGTGATGATCACGTGCTCCCGCCACAGCCAGGGCCTCAAGAGCTCCGCGCCGGCGGCGGTGTCGCGCATCGCGGTCTACGAGGTTGCGTCGCCGCTGCGGGACCTGCCCAATCGCATATTCGAGCCGGCCAGCGGCCCGAAGAGGAGCATTGGCCTCTTCGATCCCGAGATCGGTGGGATGTTCGAGCGATACGGGTTCACCGACGGCGGGCCGGAAATGCGCGGGCAAACGCTGCGGCGCTTCGTGGACTACAGCCGGTTCCTGGGCTTCAACCGGTTCGAGTTCCGGGCCTTCCGGCTCTCCGAGCGAGCGTACTTCCGGTCGGAGCGCTTTGAGATGGCCAGCGATCTGGACATGTTCCGGGAGTTCCTGCCCCTGGCCCGTGAGGCCGGAATCACTGTGCTCCCGCGCGTGATGTACTTGCACTGTTACCACCGGCTCCTCGAGGAAGATCCGGACAACTTCCAGCAGACACGCACGGGCGAGACGCTGGCCTTCGGTCGGGAGGGCCCGATCCCCGACCCGCTGCGTCCCGCCGTGCAGAAGGTCGTCATGGACTCCTTCGACGCCATCATCGAGGCCACCAGGGACTTCCGCGACGTGGTGCCGGGCGTCTGCTTCGACACCTCAATCGGCGGCGTCTACCAGTATGGCAAGGGCCCGTCGGCAGAGGTCGGCTACAGCGTCTCGAATGTCCGGGACTTCTGTCAAGAGAACGGGCTTCAGTTGCCGGCCGACCTTGCGGACCATCAGGCACGCTACGACTGGCTGAAGCAGAACCAGTGGGACGCGTGGCTCGACTGGCGCGCCAGGCGGTGGCACGACTTCGTGTGCGCCCTGCGCGATCGAGTGCAGGAGAGCGGCGAGGACCGGCAGTTCGTGCTGTCTTTCCGGGTCATGCCTCGGCAGGAATGGGCCGACGGTGAGGTGCCGCTGGCGGAGGCCTATCGGCAATGCCTGTATGCGCCCGAGTTGTTCCGGGAGGAACGCGGCGTGCGGATGTCCTGGTTCACCCGGGTCAATGCCGACCGGTACTTCGGCAGGTTGTGGTGGAAGCCGTGGTTCTACGATCCGGCCCAACCCGAGCTGACCCGGACGCCCGAGCCGCGAGGCCACGAGATCTACTACAACTACTGGGAGCTGGCGACGCATCCGTGGGGCTTCCGGGTCGGGCCCGGATCGCCGGTCGGCCGCGCGTTCTTTGAGCCGTACACGTACGCGCTGCGGACGATGAACCCCGAGTACATGCTCGTGTTCTGCTGGTTCCGCGGTAGCTACGGGCACGAGGCCGATCTACGGGAGTGGGCACGCGCCTTCCGGGCGCTCCCGGCTGTCGCGCCACGAGACTTCCAGGGAACAACCACGGGACACGCGGACGACGAGCGTCTCTGGATCAAGTGGTTCGGCGGACGCCTGGCCGTGCTCAACGACAGCCCGGAGTCGCGGGACGTGGCT
>CBFDAZ010000650.1:0-3552 GCA_965602825.1 uncultured bacterium | reverse complement strand
TGAGGTGAGCATCAGTCAGCGCGTTCTGCGGGATCGCGAGCCGATCCACGACGTCGGTGTCACGAAGGCCCGCATTGGCCCGGGCGCAAGCGCCTCGCTGACTCAGCGCTCGGGATGGGACGATCCTCCGCTGTGGTCGCCCGATGACCCGGTACTGCTGCATCTGGAGACGGACCTCACCATCGACGGGCAGCAGATCGATCTGCATCGGCAGCGGTTCGGCTTCCGCGAGATCTGGACCCAGGGCCCGCTCTTCGTGCTGAACGGAACGCCCATGCACCTGCTGGGCAGCTCCTGCCACCCCCTGGGGTACACGCGCGAGGACGCGCTGCGCGTCTATGACATCTGTCGGCAGGGCAACGTGAACGCCTTCCGCCTGCACGCACAGCCGTGGTCGCAGGCCTGGTACGATGTGGCCGACGAGATCGGCATGCTGATTGTCCACGAGACGGCTGTGTGGTGCTTCGCCAGATCGTACGCCCTGGCGGAGGATGCATTCTGGTCGAACTTCGCCGACCATATTCGCGCCCAGATCCGGCTGCACCGCAACCGGCCCGGCGTGATCGCCTGGAGCCTGGAGAACGAGATGCTCCACGTCGGTGGCAGTCGCGTCCCGGCGACGGAGCAGCGGCTGGCTGACCTGGCCCGCGTTGCGCGCCAAGTGGACCCCACGCGCCTGATCAACTACGACGGAGATGAGGATCCGAAGGGCGCGGCCGACATCATCAACCTCCACTATGCCCACAACTTCCCCCGGTCCCGGCTGTGGCCGAACGCATGCCACTGGCTGGACACGCGGCGCGTGGTGGACGGCTGGCCGCGCAAAGAGTGGCTCTGGTCCCGCAATAAGCCGCTGTATATCGGCGAGTACCTGTGGTCGCCGGGCAGCACTCCGGATCGCTATTCGCTCTTCTGCGGCGATGCGGCGTATGCCGATCTCGACCTCTACCGGCGAGTCGCCAAGGCGCAGGCCTGGCGATACCAGATCGAGGCCTATCGCGCCCAGGGCCTGAGTGGCGGGTGTCCCTGGAACATCTTCGAGGGCGGCCGCATGGAACCGAGCGACAACCCGATGTACGCCGCGTCCACGCTCGCCTACCGCCCCCAGTGCGCCCTGGTCAAGGAGTGGAATGCGAGGTTCTACTCCGGCGAGAAGGCCGAGCGAACGGTCACGTTCATCAACGATGTGCCCCGGCCGGCGGCTCTGCACGCCGAGTGGTTCTGCATGAAGGAGGGCCGGACGACGTTCAGTGATGGCGCCGATCTGAAGATGGAGCCGGCGGAGATCGTGGAGAGGCGTGTGACGCTGGAAGTGCCTCGGTCTCAAGGTCGGGAGCCCTTCAGCATGACGTTCACGCTGTCGGAGGATGGCAAGGAGATCTTCCGCGAGACGCGGGAGTGCTGGTCGATGGCGCCGTCGGCGGCGCCGAAAGGCGATAGCCGGCGTCTGGCAGTATACGATCCCGATGGAAAGCTGGCGACGATCCTGAGCAATGCTGCAGTGGGCCACTCGAAGGTGACCGACCTCGCCGCGATTCCAGAGAGCGCGGAGTGTCTACTGATCGGACCGAATGCTCTGGCAGGCGAGGCCGAAGCGATGGGAGCCGTTGTGGGTGGCGCGCCGGATGCGGTGGCGGGGCTGCAGCAGTTCGTCGAGGAAGGCGGGCGGGCGATCGTTCTCCCGCAGGACGAGATGCCGTCAGCGCTCCCGGCGGACTTGATGCCGGATGGCAGCACAATCGCCTTCGTCCGACGGCCCGGCCATCCATTGGTCAGCGGCCTACACGAGGACGACTTCAAGCTCTGGGCGGGCGACCACAATGTCAGCCGGCGGGACCTGCGTCGGCCGGAACGAGTCGGCGCGCTGTCGATTGTGGACGCTGGGGGCGAGAGCGGCCTTGAGCGGGCACTCTTGATGGAAGTTCTGGTCGGCGACGGTTCGTACGTGTTCTGCCAGTTGGCCGTGGTGGAGAAGTACGCGTCGGAGCCGATCGCTCGTGAGCTCCTCCACCGGTTTGTCGGACACGGCCTGGCCGACCGTCCGGCGCCGCCCGCGCCTGCCCTGGTTGCGGAAGAGGGCACTGCCATCGCGGAGGCGCTGCGAACGGTCGGCGCTGTGTTCCGAGTGGCTGAGGGTGCTCATTTGGACCCCGACGGCTGTGCGGCAGTGATCGTCGATGGCGATGACTCGCGCGCAGCAGCGGCAGCATCGGAGCTGCGCCGGTTCGCCGAGGGCGGCGGCACGGTCTGGCTGCACGGGCCGAGCGCCGACTTGCTGGATAAGCTCGGCTTGCAGTGGGACACGGTTGCGTGGGAGCCAGCAGGCACCGCTCCCGTCCGGGCGCTGCCCGCATCTTGCGACATTGCCGACGGCCTGAAGAACGAGGACCTGTACTGGTTGTCCGATACTCGACCCATCCGGCATGCCAACTGGGCCCTGACGCCGGAGATCATCAATCACGTTCTGCGTCCCCGTCTGGCGGGCGATGTTGAGGAGATACCGGCCGAGGCGCTGGACAACTCCACCGTCAGTATCACCCGACGCGCCCCCGAGGGCACCTGGCTGAGCACGAGAGGGGTCGTGACGGCGACGATCCCGATCCCCGAGGATGGCCGGTACGTCATTGGTGTCGAGGCGGGCGGAACGCCAGCGGAGGGGATCTTCCCCGCGTTCGCCGTTCGGGTCGGCGACCGGACGATCGGCGGCTTCGCAACGGACGGCGGGGAGCCACGACTCTACACAGTCTCAGGTGAGTTGGCGGCGGGGGAGCACGAGTTGCAGGTAGCCTTCGTCAATGACCGTCAGGTCTCGCCTCAGGAGGACCGCAACGCGTTGGTCGCGGGCGTCCGCTATGCCCGGGCCGCGCCGATGCCCGATGGGATCAAGCCCATGACGAACCCGGGTGCCCTGGTCGCCATGCAGACGGGCAAGGGCTACTACCTCGTTGATGGGATCAACTGGCCGACCACCGGTCTAAACGCCTTGCGGGCGACAAGGCTGCTGGCAACGCTCGCCACAAACCTCGGCGTGGCCGGGCGGACAGCGGCCAGAGGCACACTCATTCCGCTGGCGGACTGGACGCTGCAGGAGGGGATCGAGCACCTTCGCCACACCGATGACGGAGGGATCTATCTCGGGAACACCGGCTGGGCGGAGGGGACGGTGCGGTTCGAGAAGGCGGGAACGTATCGAGTGACGCTCGAAGCCCGCGGGACCGAGGCGGAGGGGGAGTTCCCGGAGGTCGAGCTGTATGTAGACGGCGAGCTCATCGGGGCGCAGCACTTGATTAGTGCGAGCTGGCACGACATACCGTTCGAGGCGGAAGTCAGTACAGGTGAACACATCCTCCGGGTCCGGTTCACCAATGACCTGTGGGACCCGGCGGCTCACCTCGACCGCAACTTCTGGCTGCGGCGCCTTTACATCGGCCCGGGGAAGCAGTGAAGGGGCGGCCGACGAACGGTATCGACTGGGGCGAGGTCTGGGGCCGGCCCTGGCTAGCCCGCATCATTCACGATGCAGTGTGGTCCGAGCCCCCAACAGCAGCGGGG
>CBFDAZ010000649.1:0-3552 GCA_965602825.1 uncultured bacterium | reverse complement strand
CGCTTCCCCGGAGCGGCGTGGGCGTCGCCCTCCACGCCATGGTCCGGCCTCAGGACGGCGGTTGGGACGTTGTGCTTCCGCGTGCCCCGGCGCTCGCTGATTGAGACGGCAACCACACGGCCTGTCATGCGTCACCTTCCGTGTCCGATCGACGGAAATCTCCCGACTGCCCACCCGACTTCTCGAGCAGCTTGATGTCGTCGATGATCATTGCCCGGTCGACTGCTTTGCACATATCGTAGACAGTGAGGCAGGCGACCGCCGCGGCCGTCAACGCCTCCATCTCGACGCCGGTCCTGCCCGCGCACGTCGCACCGGCCTTCACGCAGACGCTGGGAGGGTTGTCGCGCAGTTCCAGGTCTACTGACACCTCCGACAGCGGCAGCGGATGGCAGAGCGGGATCAGCTCAGCGGTCCGCTTGGCGGCTATGATGCCGGCCAGCCGAGCGGCCTCGGTAACGCTCCCCTTGGCGACGCGATCCTCCCGGATTAGCGCGAGTGTGTCCGCCTTCATCAAGACGCGCCCGGAGGCGACGGCGCGTCGCACCGTCTCCGGCTTCGATGTCACATCGACCATACGCGCGCCCTTCGGTCCGGTGTGGGTCAGCCGCCTATCGCGGTCATCGGCGTTCGTGGGTGGCAAACTGCCTCCTCGTTCAGTCGGTGTCCCTTGGGCTTCGCTCGGGCCGCCTGCACGAAGGCCTCACGGATGTCCCGGTCGGTCCCGCCCCCGCGGAGAATGGTGCGGAGATCGACGGCATCATCGGACAGCAGGCACGGCCGCAGTTGGCCGTCAGAGGTCAGACGCAGCCGGTTGCACGAGCTGCAGAACGGGTGCGAGAAAGCGCTGATGAATGCGATCGTCCCATGGGCCTCGGGTAGGCGGAAGGCCTCGCCGCCCCGGCTGGTGGCCGGTGTCTCGACCGCGTGAAGCGGCCCGACCGTCTCGACGGCAGCGCGCATCTCCGCCTCACTCACCACAGCTTCCCGCGACCACAGGTCAATGTCGCCCATCGGCATGAACTCGATGAAGCGAACGTCATACGGCTCGGCCAGCGTGAGGCGTGCGAAGTCGGCGACCTCATCATCGTTCATCCCGCGGATGACCACCGCATTGACTTTGATCGGGGCGAGCCCAACCTCCCGGCAGGCTGCGAGACCCTCCATGACGGGCTCGAGCTCCCCACCCCTCGTTATCTCGCGGTAGCGCTCGGGCCGGAGCGTATCGAGGCTGACGTTGATCCGCCGAAGTCCCGCCTCGTGAAGGTCTCGCGCGTAGCCGCCGAGGAGTTGGCCGTTTGTTGTGACGGCAAGGTCCTGCAGGTCGCCGATCCCGTAGAGCATGTGTACCAAGGTCAGGAAGTCGGGTCGCACGAGCGGCTCGCCGCCGGTTAAGCGAAGCCGAGTGATGCCACACGGCACGACCGCCCGGACGATGCGCGCGATCTCCTCGTATCTGAGGATCTCCTCGTGGGTCTTGCGCTCGATACCCTCGGCAGGCATGCAGTACCGGCAGCGCAAGTTGCAGCGGTCGGTGACCGAGATACGCAGGTAATCGATCTTTCTGCCTGAGGAGTCGCGGATCTCCATGGTCCTCCGGATCAGCCCCCGCAAGTGTCCGGCTGGGAGTCGTCAGGCGGCGGTGAGAAAGACGCTCGCCGACCCCGTAGGGGCGCGGTTCACCGCACCCGCACGTCGTTGCCGCCGTGAACGCCGTTGTTCCGTGAGGCCTTCCTCACTGCTCGTAGATGACCTTGCCGGAGTCTGACAGGTCGTAGCCTCCGAGAGCCGCCACCGCCTGACGGAAGCGCTCGGATGCAATCGTCTCCAACACTTGCAGCACTCCCGGATGGTCTGCATGTTCCCCGGGGATGGCCAGGTCGTAACGCTCATTGACCAGAGGCACGAAATCGACGCCCATCGCTCGAGCAGCCGCCCGGATGCCCAGGCCCACGTCGGCCGCGCCGCCGGACACGGCTGCTGCGACCATAGTGTGCGTGGTGACCTCGCGCTCGTAGCCTGCAATCGCGGCTGGGTCGATTCCGGCCTTGCTGAGCAGGTAGTCGAGCAGAACGCGCGTTCCGGCGCCGCGCTGCCGGTTGATCATCACCACGTCCGGGCGCGAGAGGTCCTCGACAGCCTGGATCCCCTTCGGGTTGCCCGGTGATAGCATCAGCCCAACCTCGCGATGGGCGAGGTTAGTCAGCGTGAGGGGGCGGTCGCGCAGAATGCGCTTGATGTACGGGATGTTGTACTCCTCGGTTTCCGGATCGAGGAGGTGAGTGCCGGCCAGGTGGGCCTCGCCGTGGGCCATGGCGCGCAGCCCGCCCATGCTCCCGACGTGAGCCGAAGCCAGACGGAAGCCATCGGCCCGCTCGGCGAGCTGCGAGGCCAGCAGGTCCAGTGCAATGTCGTGACTGCCCACGGCCAGGATGGTCCGCTCCACGTCCTGGGGCGGCACCAGCAACTCGACGTCAACGGGAACATCCTCGTCCAGGCCCTCGTCCATCTCCGGGAGGACGGCCAGTCCCTCGGCCTGCACCAGAGAGCTGAGGACCCCGGCCCCCCGTTTCAGCGGCACCGCGACCAGCTCATCCCCAACGCGACCCAGGTTCACCCGTATGTACTCCACGGTGCCGGACTTCGAGGCGACCTTTCGCCGGAACACGGCCGAGACTCGCGAACGCCTGGGTTCCGGCAGTCCCTGGAAGTGGTAGATAACCGGCTTGGCGAACAGGTCGAACGCCGTCCACGCGGCAGTCGGGTACCCAGGAACGCCAATGACGGGCGTCCCCTCGACGATGCCGAGGGCGGTTGGCTTGCCCGGCGCCAGGCGCACGCCGTGGACGAGGAGTTCGCCCAGTTCCTCGATGAGTCCCGGCACATAGTCCTCCGTGCCCGCCGACGAACCCGCGATCAGTGCCACGAAGTGGTAGCCTGCACAGGCGCGCAGCAGGGATGCCTTGAGCGCGTCGGGATCATCGGGCGTGGGAGGCTCTGTGGTCGCCAGGCCCCCCCATTCCTCAATCAGGCCGGACAGCATGTAGGAGTTGGAGTCAATCACATCGCCGGGCTTCACCGGTTGTCCGGGGCTGATGACCTCGCTGCCCGTCGGGATCAGCACCGCGTGCGGTTGCGGTGCAACGTTGACCTCCGCAACCTGCGCCGCAATCAGGGCCCCGATGTGTGCGGGTGTCAGCCGGCGTCCCGGCGGGACGACCAGCTCCGTCGCCACCATGTCCTCACCGAGCAGCCGCACATGCTGCCAGGGCGAGGCGGCCTCCATGATCTCTATCGTGTCGGGCGACGGCTGGTAGACATCCTCGATCATGATGACGGCATCGTAGCCGTCGGGCATCAGAGCGCCCGTGTTGATCGGTGTCGCGTCATCCGGGACCGACACCGCCTTCGGCGTCGCCTCGGTGGCCCCCACCGTCAGGGCCGACTTCACGGCAAATCCGTCCATCGCGGCCGCGCAGTAATGTGGCGCCGAACCGACAGCGAAGACCGGGGCGGCCGTCACGCGGCCGAGGGCTTCGGTGGACTTGACGG
>CBFDAZ010000648.1:0-3565 GCA_965602825.1 uncultured bacterium | reverse complement strand
GGGTATAATGGGGCCATGAGGGACCCTCGCGTCGTCCAGGGCGATCACTCCCTGCTCTCGCCGGAAGCAAAGGCCGACTACTTCCGCCGCCTGACCGTCGAGGAGCGACACGATCTCTTCGAGGGTCACCTCGAGGTGATCCTCGCCGTGCGCCCGGAGCTTGCCAGGAACCGCCATGCCACCGCGCCCCCGGGATCTGTACGCGTCCTTCGCCTCCCATGATGTGAAGTACCTGATCATCGCGGGCGTCGCGGCCATCCTCCACGGCGTCAACCGCACAACCGTGTGCGTGGACGTACTCATCGAGGCGACTCCGGCCAACGCGGAGGCGGCGCTCGCCGCCCTTCAGGAGATCGGCCTGGGGACAGCCTTCTTAACCACCCCCGAGGGACTTCTCTCAGACGCGATCACGATCTTCGAGGATGTCCTCCCGGTGGACATCCACACCCAGACGCCGGGGATCCACTTCGAGGAGGCCTGGGACCGCCGCCAGGTCGCGGACGTGCACGGCGTGCCGGTGAACATCGTGGCCCTCGAAGATCTCATCGCCAGCAAGGAAGCCGCGGGCCGCCCGCAGGACCTCGAAGACGTGGAGGTCCTGCGCCGCATCCAGCGTGGCGAGGTGTAGGCGCACCCGGGTAGCCGACCTCCCTCCACCACCGACTCCAACACAGCGGAACGCCACACCCCACCACCCCTGTGCATCGCACGCCGGCTGCACTGCAAGCGGGTCTGGATCGCTGTGGATGGCGGGGAGGTGACCTCGATCTGGGCGGTAGGGTTGGCGTTACGCACCGGCAGGACCTTGTGTTGCCGGTCTCTGCGACGAGATGGCAAGGACCTTGCAGGCCGAATCGCGAAGTATGCTTCTGGATGGCTGGCTGTGTGACGAACGACACAAACGGGCGATGGAATACGGATGATCGAGGCTGCAAGCTATCGAGGAGGGGAGAGCCATGGGGCGTAGCCTATCGTGGCTTGGGGCCCTGGCACTGGGCGCGAGCGTGCTGGGAGGCTGTCCACTGAAGCGGCTGGCGCGCGCCACCCGTGACGCAGCTGACCCCCGCCAACCACGCGGGGAGACGCGGCATGCGGGCAACATGGTCACGATCGAGGATGGCGACACGAAGATCAGGATCGTGGATACGGATGCAGCCACTACCGCGATCTACGAGTATCCCGACAAGGAGCCCTGGGGGGGCGTCGATCTGCCGGAGGACACGGGCCCGGTCTACACTGCCGAGGAGTGGACGGCTGCCGGAGGGCGCCTGCATCTCGTCACCGCGCAGGATATTGGTCTCCCGTCCTACCCGAACGCCTGGATCGTGTACTCGATCCGGGACAAACACGACGGAAGCCTCAGCCTCGATCTTCAGACGACGGATTCCTACGAGAAGGTGGCCGAGTTCTACAAGGAGTACTACAACGCCCCGGCCCGGTTCCGCCACGACATGCATTGGGGCCCCTACCGCACGTCTATGGTCTTGTTGGGTGACAAGAACAACTCAAAGGGACTGACCATCATGCGGGAGCCCACCGGGAAAGGGACGTACATCGCCTTCATGGGCTCTACTCGCGGCTAGCGTGCTGCTGGAAGCCGCCGCTCCCTTGAGCCGACCTCGAAGGCGCAGACCCTCACGCTCCCGGGCATACTGTGGCCAATCCTCGGGGTCGACGCGCTCTGGGAAGGGCTCCTGGCGGCGGAGGGCTGCCCCGCGCCCTGTGGCGAGGAGGGCAAGCGAATGCCTGAGAGCCTTGCCGAGCTGCTCTACAGTGATGACAACCCGCTATCGAGGGAGGCGCGCGGGGCCTGGTCCCGCACGCTGAACGTCACGCAGCGGATGGTGCTGTGGTAGGTCTACCAGACGGCGATGCGCATCGCGCACCCCGAGCGGTTCGACAAGGCGCGCATACCGGACTGGACCGACGACTACGTCATCCTCCGGCGCGACGGGACGATTGGCTATGGCCCGGGAAGCACTCGACGAGCTGGAAAGGGCCCGGCGTGCCGGTGAACATCGTGGCCCTCGAAGATCCCATCGCCAGCAAGGAAACCCCCGGCCGACCGCAGAACTTGGACACCGTGAAAGCCCTCCGCCAACTCCACGGCAAGCCCGAGTGATCCCCAAAGCGTCAGCTGCGACGCCAGGCACATCCACGCCATCCCGCTCGTGATGGACGGAGGGACGCTGACGCTGCCGCCGTGGTGTACGGCGAACGGTTCGGACCACGAAGATCCCTGACCCCCAATCCTTCTTTGCGAGTCGGCACGGGACGCCGACTCCGTCCTGCCGGTGGGGGACGGAGGTCAGGCACACGGAGACACGAATAACAGCAGTCGCTGTAGGAACGGCCCGGATCACCATGAGGCGGGGACCTGGTTTCGCCAAGTGAGCGTCACTCAGCAGGTGCGATTGCTCGAGGCCGAGTGGAACCCGGCGGACACACTGGGTCCGGGTCCCTCCTCCCGCCTCGATCCGCACCACAGGGAGAAAGCCATGGACAAGGTCCGCATCGGGTTCGTCGGCGTCGGAAGCATGGGACAGTGCGCCCATCTGAGGAACTACGTAACCGTGCCGGGGTGCGAGGTGGTAGCCATCGCGGAGCTGCGGGAGGGGCTCGGCAAGCGCGTGGCGGCGCGGTACGGCGTCCCTCGCGTGTACCCCGACCACGAGGCGCTGCTGGCCGAGGAGGAGATCGATGGCCTGGTGGCCTCGCAGCCCTTCACGCGGCACGGAACGTTGGTGCCGGAACTGCTCAAGGCGGGCGTACCGGTGTTCACGGAGAAGCCGCTGGCGGCATGCATTGAGCAGGGGGAGAAGATCGTCCAGGCGCTGCAGGCGAGTGGGACGTGGCAGATGGTCGGCTACCACAAGCGCAGCGACCCGGCGACGATGTACGCGAAGGCGCAGATCGACGGGCTGAAGGAGAGCGGGGAGCTGGGGCCGTTGCGGTACGTCCGCATCGTCATGCCACCCGGGGACTGGATCGCCGGGGGCTTCGTGGACCTGATCGGCACCGATGAGCCGCTGCCACCGGTGGAGTGGGACCCGCCAGCCAGCGACATGGACGCCGAGACCTTCGAGCAGTACTCGAGCTTCGTCAACTACTACATCCATCAGGTGAACCTGCTCCGCCACCTGCTCGGGGAGCCGTACCGGGTGACGTTCGCCGACCGCGCGGGCGTGCTGCTGGTCGCGGGGAGCGAGAGCGGCGTGACCGGGCTGATCGAGATGGCGCCGTACCAGACGACCATCGACTGGCAGGAATCGGCGCTGGTCGGCTTCCAGAAGGGGTACGTGCGGATTGAGCTGCCCGCGCCCGTGGTCTGCAACCGCGCGGGGCGGGTGGAGATCTACCGCGACCCCGGCGACGGCGCCACGCCGGAGCTGACCGTGCCGACGCAGCCATGGGTGCACGCGATGAGGCAGCAGGCCATCAACTTCGTCGCCGCCATCAAGGGCGAGCGCGACCCAATGTGCACGGCGCAGGAAGCGCTCGAGGACCTCAAAGTCGCGAGGGAGTACATCACGCTCGTGAAGGGAGAGTGAAGGCACGAGGGGGG
>CBFDAZ010000647.1:0-3573 GCA_965602825.1 uncultured bacterium | reverse complement strand
ACGCGGCCCTCGAAGTAGCCCAGACGCAGGTGAAGAAGAACCTCGATCCCCAGGCGATCAACGAGGTCATCCTGCTGTCCGACGGCCAGGTGACGGCCGGCATATCGGACCTGGGCGCCTTCGGGCGACTGGTCGCCGGCATGTTCGACGAGGGGATACAGACCACGACCATTGGCATGGGCCTCGAGTACGACGAAGAGCTCATGATGGCGGTCGCCCGCGAGGGCAAGGGGAACTACCATTTCGTCCGGGATGCGGCGAGCATCAACGACATCCTCCAGGACGAGTTGCAGGACCTCACCCACGTCGTCGCCAAGGCCCTGCGCCTGCGCATTCTTCTGTCAGACGATGTCAAGGTGCTCCGCGTGCTGGGCTCCGCCGAGATGGAAGAGGACGCTGTGGAGGCCGCTAAGAAGACCGAGAGAACCATCGACGATCGCGTCTACAAGGAGTTGGGGATCACCGCGGACCGGCAGCACATCGAGGACGAACCCGGCCTCAAGATGGTCGTCCCGCAGTTCTACATGGGCGACAGCCACGTGGTGTTGCTGGAGATCGAGGTCCCGAAGGGCAAGGGCTCGCGCAAGATCGCCGATGTCTACCTGAAGTACAAGGACATCGTCTTCCGGAAGAACCAGGAGGCTCAGACCCCGGTCAAGGTCGAATACACCTCCAGCGAGGAGACGATGGTCGCCTCGACCCGGCAGTCGGTGAAGAAGAACGTGCTCGGCTTCCAGACCGGCGAGGCCTTGAAGAAGGCGGCCGCCCTGATCGGGCGGGGCGAGTACGGGCAAGCGGCCAAGGTCATCGACGAGCGGATGGTCGTCCTGGGTGTGGCGGCCAAGGAGTGGAAGGACCCCGACCTCGACCGGGATGGCGAGTTGCTCGCCGCGTACAGGGAAGTGGTCGGCGGCCTGGACACGCGCTACACCCACGATCGGGAGTTGGGCGAGTATCTGGCGAAGTCGCTGACGTACTCCGCGTACCAGCGGACGAGATGACGTGATGCGGATGGCCAGGCAGCAGAGATGGAGTCGCCTCCTGGCGAACGCTGCGGCGCTGACCGGCCTCTCGAGTGCGGCTCTGGGGCAAGCCGAGCTCGTGGGCTTCAAGCAAGTGGCGGCCGTCCGGATACCCCTGGACGGACGCGAAGTCAC
Organism: uncultured bacterium; assembly: GCA_965602825.1. Taxonomy (GTDB): domain Bacteria; phylum Armatimonadota; class Zipacnadia; order Zipacnadales; family VGFC01; genus CBFDAZ01. The sequence continues at coordinate 2,416 of CBFDAZ010000647.1, read as the reverse complement.
CCTCCCCCTGCCCCGTGGGGCGAGGCCCGGCGATCTGCGGATCGTCGTGGAGGGATCGTTCCGCTCGTCGTATAACGGCCGGACCTACTACGTCCGTGGTACCGACCGCGACGCGCCGGATCGCGGCCTCCTCGTACCGTACGTCCGTTGCAGGCCCGAGACCCTGGCGCTGATGAGCACTGAGGCGCGAGCGCGCCGCTACGTATTCAGGCTGTCGTCTGAGGACCGGTCACCTCCCGACACGGTCGGCGCGTGGGTGGACATCGACCGGCTCGTGACCGAGCTGATCATCACCCCCTCGGAGACGCGTGAGTCCCTGAGCGGCAGTCTCCGGCTGGAGGTGTGGCGGAGGCCGAGTCACACGGCGTCCTACGTCCTCATCGCGGTGGTGCCACTGCTGGGGCTGCTGGTCGCATGGATCGTCCGGCTGCGACGGGCGCCCGCGGCCGACATGCGCGATGTGTCGTCCATCCTGCGCCGGATTGACGAGAAGTACGGCCCAACTGCCAGGGCCATCGGTGAGCGCCGAGCAGATGCCTCCGACCTGAGGTCGCAACTCGGCCGCCTGAGGGATGGCGCCCAAGACCTCGCCCGCCAGATCGAGAGCTTCCGCCGAGCCTCCAGCTCCGTTGACCGGGACAAACTGGACGTCGAGATACGCGACACCGAGAAGCAGCTCGAGCAGACCGAGCGCGACGATGTGCGCCGTGAAATCGAGGCCACCCTCGCCGCCAAGCAGAAGCTGAAGGAACTCCTCACCGACGCCGAGGCGAACGAAGCGCGCTACCTCCAGCGTCTCTCCAAGATTGAGGCCGTAATCGACACCACTCATCTGTGGGTCACCGGCCAGGAGCAGCGACTCGCCGACGAGGCCGCAGACAAGCAAGCCATCGACTCGCTGACAGCCGAGTTGGAATCGCTGGATCAGGCCATCGATGAGCTGAAGGTGCTTGACAGGCGCTAAGCCGGCCCTCGCGGCGCCCCCCTCCCGACGAGGATTACCGCCGTCCGCCGAGGCATAGTACGCCTGTGAGCCGGGCGCTCGCAGCCATTGGTCAGCCCTCAAGGGGTGCGCCACCGGAGGTGGACCGCGATGAGCGGCAAGCCGCAGCCCGAGGTCTTCACCCAGGGCTTCAAGATCAAGGGCTCCATCATCAGCGGATGCTCGACGCTGCTCCTCTTCTTCGTCCCGTTCATTGGCGGGCTGCTGGCCGCCGCGTACATCGGCGAAACGTGGGGCGATGCGCCGGGCATTGTGGCTGTGATCGTGGCCTTCATTCTGGTGGGGGTCGGCCTCTACGTTGGGACTCAGAAGGTCTTCCTGATCGGCAACTCCGGCCTCAGGAGAGACCTGGCAGCCGCCCTGGAGCGGCGTCTCGGGACGAACCCCGACGATGGCACAACGTGGTTCGTTGGGTGGAGGCAGGGGGCCATTGTTGATCCGACCGACCTCGATACCGACGCCGACATTGGATTCCTGTCCCTGACGCCGGAGAAGATGACCTACTATGGCGATACCGTCGCCTTCGAGCTGTGGCGGCAGCAGGTCTACCAGGTGACTCTCCAGCAGCAGGGCGTGCCCTTCATCTGGGACCTGGGCAAGCGCATCCGGGTGGAGTGGGTTGACGAGTACGGGCGAGCGAACTCGTTTACCTTCGAGCGCCGCGAGGGCAAGAGCAAGCGCGACGTCCGGCGCAAGAACCAGGAGCTGACCGAGATCCTGCAGCAGTGGCAGCAGTTCGCCACGGTACCGGCCCAGGCGCCCCCGCCCGCGATCGCTCCTTGAGTGCGTGCCTTTGCCGTTCGTGGGCCGGGCTTCCCAACCCGGCGCCGTCTGTCGTTCGTGGCGTCGGAGCTCCTGCTCCGACATCGTCGTATCCCTACGGCTTCCGGGCTTTGAACCGTCAGGGTTCTTCGAACTGCGTCCAGGTACGCGAGGTGCGGGCCTTCTGGATCTCGGCGTCTCGCTCGGCCTCCGGGAGATCCGGAAAGGCGTCCGCGCCGGGCGACGAATAGGCACAGAGACCGTGGCCGGGCCCTCGCACGCCGCCAGTCCGACCACAAGGAGGCCTTCTGATGGACGCCAATGAGAGCCCACGCCCATTCCTCGGCTTCATCGGCCTGGGCGCGATGGGCGGTCCGATGTGCCGCAACCTCGTGAAAGCCGGCTACTCTGTCGCGTGCCACGACATCGACCCCGAGCGCCTGGCCGCCTGCACCGCAGCGGGAGCGGCTGCGGCAGGAAGCTCGCCCGAGGTAGTAGAGCGAAGCGAGGTCGTCCTCACAAGTCTCCGGTCGTCAGCGATCTGGGTGGAGGTCGCGGAGAGCGAACTGGTCCCGAACGCGCGCGCGGGGCAGGTCTTCATCGATCTCGGCACCGTCGCGCCCCCCGAGACCCGCCGCCTGGCGAAGTGCT
>CBFDAZ010000646.1:0-3575 GCA_965602825.1 uncultured bacterium | reverse complement strand
GGACTCCGAAAGGTCCGGCGGGCCCTCCTCCTCAAGGACTGTCCGGCCGAAGGCCCCCGCGCCTATCCGGTTGCCCGCGACGTTCGTCGTGAATAGGCCGGGACAGACCGCCGTAAGAGCAGGGATTCCCGGCGGCTCGGTGCAACATGTCGAACACCGGAAGGCAGGGGATCAAGGTCATGGCCCATTCGCTGGAGGGTGTCTGGATCGTGGCGTTCGTGTTCGTCTTGCCCCTGGCCTGCGGCGCGAGCGAGAAGGACTGGCCCGTGTGGCGCCACGATACCGCGCTGACGGGCCGTAGCGATCTGAAGGGCGACATGGCCTCCGAGCCCTCGGTGGCGTGGACCTTCCCGCTGTGTGGCATGAGAGGGCTGCTGATGGTGGACGCGGCCAAGCCCCAGCCTCGCAGCCGCGCCAGGCACGCTGGGCCGTTCGGTGAGGACTACTTGACCCAAACCGCCGACCAGTGGGGCATGCAGCCCCACACCTACTCGCTGCCGAATGGCGAGAGACTCGTGCTCAACGAGAATGCCGCGCGCCGCTGTGGTCGCATCCACCCGGAGCTGCCCGAGCCTCAGCAGGTGCAGATGGCGGGCAAGGGTGCCGATGCGCGCCTCCGCCTGTTCGCCTGGGACACGCCTGACGGACAGAGACGGGAAGTGTGGTCCTCGCCCGCCGGGAAGGCCGCCTACGAGCGCTGGAACCTCTGCTTCGGAGACATCGACGGCGATGGCACCGACGAGATCATCGCCGCGGGCCACGGCGGCGTGATGTGCTACGACCCCCGAGACGGCACGCTCAAGTGCGAGTGCCACTACGGACACCGCAGTCGCGGCTTCATCGGGGTGGCCGACATCGACGACGACGGCGCCGTTGAGTTCCTCGATATCGGGCTCTTCCAGATCGGCATTGAGGTGTGTGACTACCAGGACGGGGAGTTGAAGCTCCTGTGGGGCGACAAGATCGAGCTGGACATCTTCGCGCATCCCAGGATGATCAACACGCCCTTCGACGCGCTCTGCGATATCGACGGGGATGGCAAGCACGAAGTCGTCTACAACATGCACAACGACCACGGCGACGAGCAGTGGCACCTCGTGATCCGCGACGCCGTGACAGGGAAAGTGCGCTGGGACATCCCGCAGGTCTTCCTGAGCGATTCCGTGGACCTGGATGGCGACGGAGTCCCCGAGTTGGTCGGGATTCGCACCGAGGGGCGCTTCTGTCAGGGGTTCGCCCCGGCCTTCATCGCGCACCTCCAGCCCGATGGCCTGGCGGAGCTGTGGACCCACCCGGAGGCGCGCTGGCCTCTGCGACCGGTGCTGAAGATGCCCCCGGACCGGAGCACCTTCCGCTCGGCGGGAGGCCACGTGCAGATCTGCCAGGGCGACTTCGACGGAGATGGCCGCTCGGAGCTACTGTTTGGCGAGAGACCGCGCGGAGAGAAGGGTGGCGAGGTGTTCCGCGCAGTGGGTCTGGGTCAGGATGGCGCCGACGAGACAGGTTGGCGGGTCTCAGCCCCGAAGAGCGCCCGGAACACGGTGCGCGCCGTCGCCGACGTTGACGATGACGGGGCCGATGAGGTGTTGCTTGAATGGCGCGACAACGGCCGCGAGACACCTCGGGTCAGAGGCACGAATGCGCGGCCACAGGTCGTGAGCTACCAGCCGCTGATGCCTCGCCTCGGCCCGCCCATCGCCGCTGACATCCACGGGCAAGGCCATCTCAGCGTGCTCGCCACCTCTGCGGTGGATGAGGTCGTAGCCATCGCGCCTCCGGCGGCCTCGCAGCCCAAAGCACAACCGCGCGAGCTGTGGCGGCGTCCCGGACGCGGGACGGACGGGACGAACTGCCTGGCCGCCGCCGACCTGAACGGCGACGGGAAGTGCGAGGTTCCGGTCGTCGGCGAGTCTCCCACGGGCCAGGTCAGGATCTCCACCTTCGACGGCGACGGGAAGCCCATCTGGCACCGTGATTTCAACGAGGTTCATGGACAGCGTCCCATCTTCCGCATGGGTGGCGTGACGCATCTGTTCACCGGACGCCTGACCGATCCCGGACGCAGCGACGTATACGTCTCGCTCATGCGCAGCATCATGCACAGCGACGTCGGCCTCGCACTCCGGGGGACCGACGGGGAGCTCCTGTGGCGACAGGAGAAAGCCCGCAACATGGGTTACGCGGGAAGCGGCCTGGCCTTCGCCGATACTGACGGTGACGGGCTGGACCATCTATTCTGCGGCTATCCGATCTGCTACTGGAAGGCTGACGGCAAGACGGGCGAGGTCCTCCTCTTCAAGAACCCCGGCGATGTGTTGCCCGGCTGGCCGGCCTACGCGGTGCCGATTGTGTTGGACTACAACGGCGACGGCGAACCAGAGATGTTCTTCCCCTCGCAGTACGTCTGGGGACTGCTGGCCCTGGAGGGGGAGAACATCTGGAACCTCGAGGAAGGCGACCTGCCAGGTGGGGCGGTGCTGCCCGGCATTGGCGATGTGGATGGCGACCGCCGGCTGGAGCTTGGCGCACCGTTCCCCGACGGCTTCCGCTGCTACGACGCGGCGACAGGTGAGCGGAAGTGGACGATCCCAGTGCCCGATGGCCCTTACGCCGGCGTTATCTCAGCGGATCTGGATGGTGACGGCCGCGATGAGTTCCTGTTTGCGGCCAACGACCGGGTGATCGCCGTCGGCGCGGACGAGGGAACGGGCGAGGTGTTGTGGCAGGTCAAGCTCCCGGGGCGCGTGAGCGAACCCAGCTTCGCAGACGTTGACAACGACGGTCGGGGCGAGATCCTCGTCACGTGCGGCGACGGGAAGCTCTACTGCCTGAGCGCATAGGCGCATCGGGCTCCCCAACCCGCAGCCGTCCCCGAGGAGAGGTGGATCGAATGCAGGCTGCTTTGTGCAACACGACTGGTTGGCTTGTCGCCCTCGCATCCGCCACGTCCGCCGTCGCGCAAGTGCCCGCCATGCCGCCCGTCAAGCCGTTCCACCTCGACGTGTCGCTGGTCAGGGACGGACAGCCCGCAGCCGCCATCATCACCGCCCAGGAGGCCGAGGCGTCGAACCTTGGGCGCTTGCTGGCCGACCGAGTAGAGGCGGCGATGGGAGTGCGACTCCCCTGCGAGCAGGCGACGGTCGATTTGTCGGACCGGGGGGATGCCCGTAACTACGTCATCATCGGCCGCTTCGATGACCCCGGCGTGCAGTACCTGTACCGCAACCACTTCGTGCTGACCGATGCTCGCTTCCCCGGCCCGAACGGCTACGTGGTGCGCACGGTGCACGACCCCTTTGGCGACGGTCGCTCCGTGCTGTTCCTGGGAGGCAGCGACCTCGCGGGCCAACGCCAGGCCGTAGAAGCCTTCTGGGGATCCCTCGAACCCGGACCGGACTTGAGCGTTCCCGACACGATCACGGTCGTGGTTGACGGAGCGCCCGCGGCTCGTCTGAGCGAGGAGCAGATCGCCGCGCGCGTCAAGCAATGCCTGGCATCTCAGATGCGGAGTGCGGCGAGTACGATCTGCGCCGCGGGCCTGGAGTACCACCGATTGGGCGATCCGGGCCAGGCCG
>CBFDAZ010000645.1:0-3578 GCA_965602825.1 uncultured bacterium | reverse complement strand
TCTTTTCCAAAAGAGCGGGTTGCCCGCGACGTTCGTCGTGAATAGACCGGGCTAGTGGCGCTCGTGCCGGCGGAGCGGCCATTCTGCTGTCACGTGGTCGATCCAGAGAATCACGATGGCGGCCAGGATTCCTGCGACCAGCCCCAGCACCAACCCCAGGAGGACCTTCCCGACGGCGAACAGAGGCGGGTCTCCGTGGGCATACCTGACCCCGAGGCTGGCGCCGGTCCAGATGCACCCGAGGAGGGCTACGAGTTGCACGATGCAGCACCCCGAGACCATCGGCCCGCGGTCGGGCCGGTTGCCTTCGCTGCCCTTAGTCTGTTGCCGATCGTTCATGGCGCTCCGCCAACCCCTATTCCGTCGGTTCCGATCCGCCTCCTGCCGCCTCCGACGTGCGTGACGCCGAGGCCCCCGCTCCGCAGTGGCCGTTGATGGCCGCATGATTGATCGACTTGCGCGAATAAGGTACGGCAGGAAGCCCTGCCCGGGGGCGCGAACTCCCAGTATGGAGTTGTGGAGCAGCACTGAACCGGGTGGAAGGAGGTGCGCCATGGCTTTGCGGTGCCCACATTGCGGACAGGTGAGTCCACGAGACGACGTGTGTACCAAGTGCGGACAGGCGATCGAGCAGGCCCAACCGGGAGCGCAGCAACCGGGAGTCCCCGGCGGGCCAAAGGCTCCCACGCCTGCGGCAAGGCCTCCGCGACCGCGGCCGGCGGTGACCACGCCTGGTCGGCCGGCGTGGGTCTACTGGACTGCGGCTGGGGTGGGCTTGGTTGTGCTCGGGCTCCTGGGTTGTTTCGTCGTGGCAGCCTGGGCAGCCAGGGCGCCCGCCGACCCCGCGGAGTGGAAGCGGGTGGACAGCAAGACCAAGCTGCTTACGCTGGAGGTGCCCTCGAACTGGAGCTTCAGCACCTCGGGCTCGGAGGGCACCTACGAGTGGGTGACAGTCAAGGGCGGGATGCTCTACGAGGTGAGCATCAACGGTGGACAGGCGAAGGGCGCTATCGGGGACTTGGGCGCGGCCCTGGAGCAGGCAGTGGGCGGCCTGGCGGAGGGCGGTCAACTGCCGACCGAACTGAAGGCCGAAGCCAGTCTGCACGCGATGGTCGGCGAAGTCGAGAAGGAGAAGGACCCGCACTACCGGGAGACCGGCGACATGAAGCCGTGTACCTTCGCCGGGCGTTCGGCTGTCTACGCGGAGTACACGACGACCCATCGCTTCGGGATCGCCACCGTAGAGATGAAGGGCTGGCGGCTGAGTGCACCGGCCGGCGACTACGGGTACGATGTGCGGCTACTCTGCCCCGCGAAGCGGTGGGAGAAGTTCGAGCCGACGGCCACGAAGATCATCAACAGCGTGCAGTTCGGCATGGGATAGAGACCCCGCCGCCCTTGGCGTGGAGCAGGCATCCTGCCTGCTGCTGTCCGCCGCTCGAAGCTCCAGATCCGACGTCGTTGACGCCGTGCGTGGGCCGGGCTTGGATGGAGGACGGATTCCGCCAACAACTGACCACTCCCGCGCTAGGTTCAGCTCAGTAGGCGGGTCTGGCGGCTGGCGCCAGAGACAGGGCGAGTGAGAGACGGCCGCGCGTCGAACCGAGGGGACGATCACCACCCCAGGGCCACCGCAAGCCAAGCCAGCGCGCGAGGGCGCCCCGCACTCCCAGGAACGACCCACCTACTCAGCTAGCCCGCATCATTCACGATGCAGTGTGATCCGAGTCCCCAACAGCAGCGGAGAGGCCGTTGCCGACCTGGATCCGTAGTCCCGAGGTCGGGCCATCACCAGCACAATGTGCGTCACGAGAAGCACCCAGACCGAAACAGAGTTTTCTGCCGGAAGGGCGCGGGAAACCGGCTCTTTTTCAAAAGAGCGGGTTGCCCGCGACGTTCGTCGTGAATAGACCGGGCTAGGGCGCACCCGCGACTCCCCGCCTGCTTGACGCCCGGAGAACCCCTTTGCTATGATGGGCGCCCACCGAGCCCGGCATGCTGAACTGAGGTGCCCGCGACATGGAACGAGTGACCCGTGAGGACGTGGCCCACGTGGCAGACCTCGCTCACCTCGCTGTCCCGGAGGAAGAGCTGGAGCGGCTGCAGCGTGAGCTGAACCGGATCCTCGAGCACTTCGCTGAGCTTCAGGAACTCAACACCGATGACGTTGAGCCGATGTCCCACGCCGTGCCCATGGACAACGTCTTCCGGGAAGACCGGAGACAAGACTCACTGCCCCTCGACGCCGTTCTGCAGAATGCCCCGGACCGCGCCGAGGAGTTCTTCCGCGTGCCCAGGATCGTGGAGGACTGACCGGGGGCTCGCCCAGCAATCTCCCTTGCCCAGCCAGTCATCTGATCCGGTCAAGGCCGCAAGAGCGGAGGCCATTCCGTGGAACTTCACGAGTTGACAGCCCACGAGCTTGCCGGGGCGCTCGCCTCCGGCGAAGCATCGTCGGTCGAGGCAGTCGAGAGCCAGTTCGCCCGCATCGAGGCCACCGAGGCGGACATCGATGCATACCTGCTGCTCACGAAGGAGGCGGCGCTCGAGCAGGCCAGGGCGGTCGATGAGGCCAGGACGAAGGGGGCCGAGCTTGCGCCGCTGGCCGGCGTTCCCTATGCCGTCAAGGACGTGATCTGCACTAATGGCATCCGTACCACCTGCGGCTCGAAGATACTCGAGAGCTTCGTGCCGCCTTACGATGCGACGGTCGTTGAGCGATGCCGGACCGCGGGCCTGCCGATTGTCGGCAAGACCAACATGGACGAGTTTGCCATGGGCTCGTCTACGGAGAACTCCGCCTTCAAGGTCACCCGCAACCCGTGGGATCTCTCGCGCATACCGGGCGGCTCGAGTGGCGGATCGGCTGCCGCGGTGGCAGCGGACGCGGCCTTCCTGGCGCTGGGCACTGACACCGGCGGCTCCATTCGCCAGCCCGCCTCCGTCTGCGGCATCGTGGGGCTGAAGCCGACGTACGGTCGAGTCAGTCGCTATGGCCTGGTCGCGTATGCTTCGAGTCTGGATCAGATCGGCCCTCTCACCAAGGACGTCCGCGACTGTGCGCTGCTGACACAAGCGATCGCCGGACACGACGAGAGGGACGCCACCTCGGCCGATGTCCCCGCGCCCGACTACCTGGCGGCGCTCAACGGCGACATCAAAGGCCTGCGGGTGGGAGTGGTCAGGGAGCTGATGGGGGAGGGCATTGAGCCGGGCGTCCTGGCGTGTGTCAAGCAGGCGCTCGAAGTGCTGGCCGACCTGGGCGCCGACTGCGATGAAGTCGAGCTCCCCCACTGCGAGTACGCCCTTCCCGTGTACTACATCATCGCGCCGGCGGAGTGCAGCTCCAACCTCGCGCGCTACGATGGCGTTCGCTACGGCCACCGGACCGAAGAGCCGATCGATGACTATGACGACATGTTCGCCAGGTCCCGGGCGGAGGGTTTCGGGCCCGAGGTGCGCCTGCGGATCATCAAGGGCACGTACGTGCTGAGCAAGGGCTACTATGATGCGTACTATCTCAAGGCCCTGAAGGTGCGCACGCTGATCCGGCGCGACTTCGACCGGGCCTTCGAGCG
>CBFDAZ010000644.1:0-3579 GCA_965602825.1 uncultured bacterium | reverse complement strand
CGGTTAGACACTAAACTCAAACGGCAACTGTCTCAAAACCGTTGACACGTTCCGCTCAGCGATGAGACGATACAGTCTCGTTAGCTATCGGCCGTGACTGGGCTTCCTCCCACGGCTCGCAGGCAACTCAGGGCTCGCCCATGTGTCTCATAGGATGAAGGCAACGCTTCCGCTCCCACGATGGCCTCGTGGGGGTGGGCGTGATGGGTCTGCAGGGCGGAGGCGGTGGTTATGGCTGTGAGACGGCTCGCCGGTCTGTGGTGGACCGCCAGTGCGGTGGCGATCGCTTCGGTGCTGCCTGCCGCAATCGCCAGGGGAGACATCAGAGAAGTCCCCAGCCTTGAGCGGATCGTCAGTCTCCTTCCGGGCCGTCGGGGACCGGTCGGCGCTCTTGGCTACCCGGGAACAGGCTCCCGCAGGCGGATACCCGCAGTCCATGCCGCGGTTCTCCACCGCGACCACGCCAGCCTCGGAAGGCTTCTTGAGGCCGGCGAAGACCCGAACCTCGTTTTCGCGGGCACGACACCCCTCTTGCAGGCTACCTGGAGGAACGATGCCGACCTCGCCTCCCTGCTCCTGCAGTACGGAGCGCATACGGAGGCCCGGGACCAAGTCGGGGTCACTGCGCTCCTGGTGGCGGCGGATCGAGGCAAGACGGCTATCGCCAGGCTGCTTGTGGAGCACGGTGCCGAGGTCAACGCAACCGACCCACACGGCGCCTCAGTCCTGGCCAAGGCAGTCAGCTCGGGGGATACAGAGCTCGTGGGTCTTCTCCTCGACCACGGCGCGGAAGTCAACACCAGAGATGACCAAGGGTACACGCCGTTGTGGCACGCAGGCTCGCGGGGCTATGGCGAGGTCGCCCGCTTGCTGGTGGACTACGGAGCAGAGATGACGCTGGACGTCGCGATTATGTTGGGCGATGTAGAGCGAGTCGAGGGCTTCCTCAACGCGGGTGCAGACATCAACGCCCCCGACCCCGTCCAGGGCTCGCCTCCACTGCATCGAGCTGCCTTCTGGGGCCAGCTTGAGGTCGCGAAGCTGCTTATCTCACGTGGCGCCAACATCCATCGGACAGCCAACGCGGACCTCCCGCTGCTTATCGCGGCCGGCAGAGCCGGGCCTGAACTCGTCCGGATCCTGTTGGACCGTGGCGTACCGGTGAACAGCCGCAACCGGCACGGTGACACGGCGCTCCACCGAGCGGCGCAGGGCGGGGAGCTCGAGACAGTTGGATTGCTGCTTGAGCGTGGCGCAGATCCTCGTATCGCGGACCGAGGGGGGGCCACTCCGCTTCATCGGACCAACCGCCCGGCCGTGGCAGAGCTGCTCCTCGAGCATGGCGCTGACATCAACGCCCGTGACAGCAGCGGTTGTACTCCTCTGCACCGGGCTGGTTTCTGGGGCGGCTCGCAGTTGGTCGAGTTCCTCCTGGAAAGAGGTGCGGACCCCAATGCGAGGGACTCGGAGGGACGCACGCCCTTGTTCAGACAGTGGGACAGCGAGAGGGCATACGAGCTGCTGATGGAGTACGGGGCGGATGTCAACGCGCAGGACGATGCGGGCTGGACACCCGTCGTATGGAAAGCCGTGCACGGCAGCTCTCAGGAAGTAAGGGCCTTCCTCGCTCGGGGGGCTCCTTTCTCACTCGAGGTCCCTGTGGCGCAGGGGGACAGTGTGAAGGCGCACGAGTTGCTTGATGCTGGGGCCGACCCGAACGCGCGGCTCCCGGACGGCGAACCGCTGCTCGTCTGGGCCGCGGGACACACCAGTTCGCGGATCGTCCGCCTCCTCCTGCAGCACGGAGCGGACCCGCAGGCCACGGCTCCCGACGACTGGACGGCACTTCACGCCGGCGTAACTGCACGCTTCGAAGGAGTCGAGGACACAATCACAAGCTTGCTCGACGCCGGGGCTGATATCAATGCGCCCGACCAGTACGGCCAGACTCCGCTTCTGATCGCGACGGCCCTGGGACAACGCCGGCTGGCCCGTGTGCTCCTTGAGCGAGGCGCGGCCTACCAAGTGGATCATGCAATCCTGCTTGGTGACGAGGCAACCGTGACGAGCTTCCTGCGCGACGGGGACCCGGACTTCCGCAGCGCTCACGGGCGGACGTTGCTCCACTGCGCAGTCATAGCTGGCCGTCCCGAGACGGCATCGCTACTCCTCCGCCATGGGGCCGAGATCAATGCCCGAGACCGCGACGGGCTGACACCTCTGACCTACTCCACCTTCTGCTGTCGCCCGTGCTTCGACCTCCTCAAGGCGCGCGGGGGCACGGAGTAGGCGTGCGGCAGTGACCGGCTCTACCAATTCGTGTCGCCAGTAGAGGGAAGCCCTGATGACAGTGTCAAGCCGCCGCACCTTCCGAGTGGACACGGCGCTGGCCGCCATCTGCTCGGCGATCATGCTGGCCACAACGCCGACACCTGAGGGAGTATGCGCGATGGGCCTGACTGACGTTGAGCTGGTCTGTGTCGATGAGGAGGCCACCCATTACGGCACCTTCCAGAGCCACAACCAGAAGGTCGTCAGCAACCAAAACGGCATCTTAATGACCCACATCCGGACGCGCAACCAGGAGTATACCGCACAGCAGTGGCGGCTATCGCGAAGCGCCGACGGTGGGCGGACATTCACGACGGTCCACGAGGAGACCAACGCCACCAATCCGCCTGTCTTGGAGACCGATGAAGCGGGCAACCTCTACCTCGCCCGACCCGACTTCGTCGATGGCAATGCCTATCTCTATCGGTTCCTGGCGGAGGATGGCTATGCACGGCCCCACCTCTCGACCATACCAGGCGGTTCCGCCGGGAAGTTCTGCATGGCCTACGACCGGGAGCGCCGGCGGCTCTACTACTTCGCCCACAACAACACCTTCCACACCCTCGACCTGGACGGCAACGTCCTGAGTTCCCGCAACCTCCTCCGTCCGGGCGACCACGCGGTGCTGCAGTATCCCCTCCTGCATCTGGCCCGCGACGGGGCTCTACACGCCGCCTGGACGACACAGAAGCACGGCATCTACCTCTACTGGGACATTCACCACATGCTCTCCTCAGACAGCGGCGAGACGTGGGAGACGATGCGTGGGACGCCTCTCGAGATCCCCGTCACGGCGGATGACGGCGGAGCGGCGGAGCGGATCACTCTCGATGACGAGTTCGACGTGCATACCTGGCTGTCGAGCTTCCTGGTGAAAGCCGGCAAGCTACACTTTCTCTACCTGGCGCAGACTGACCCGGCCCGGCAGCACTATGTGCGCTACGATCCCGCCACCGGCCAGAGGGAGTTGGACCTCTTCCCCGAGTTCAAGGGCGAGAACATATCGCTGCGAGGGCTGGACGGGTTCTTTGCGTCTGACTCGTCCGCGCCCGACTCAACGCTCTACTGCGTGATGGAGGACGGGAACCGGATCGCCTGCCTGGCCAGCGACGACAATGGGGACACCTGGCGCGACTACGCGGTGAGTGAGCCGATGAGCAATCCGTATTCCATCGGTGGCTGTCGCGAGGTGACCGAGGACGGCTATGTCATCGGCTCGTTCACCGACCCGGTCGAGGGATCCGATGA
>CBFDAZ010000643.1:0-3589 GCA_965602825.1 uncultured bacterium | reverse complement strand
TGAAATTCTCCGGCACGATGACTGTCGGCGGGTTGCGGTAGCCGTCAAGTTGGTCGCGCGCTACGGTCTGGTGGCCCTGGTGGATCAGGACGTCCACCGTTGTTGACGCACCGGCGCCGCTGTGGGAGAGCAGCTCGATCCAGGCATAGGCGCACGGCCCCACCTCTCCGCGTTGCTCGGGCCAGAAGCCCTGCCGGATCGAGTCCACGCCCTGATGCTCCAGCAGGACCAGTGACACGCTCTCCAGGAACTCATTGGGAGTCATGGCGGTGAAGTAGTCGGGAATGTGGGTCACCTGGCGCCAGCCATGCTGGAGCTTGTCCTCCCCGAAGGTCTGGTTGATGCCGACGAAGTTGGGGAAGATCTTCGTGAGCGCTCCGCGTTTGAGCTTGCCGTCGAGCACGATCAGCTCTTCTTGCTTCTTCAGCTTGCGTAGCGGCCTGGCCGATGCCTGCACGCGCACCCAGGGCGCCTTCGACCAGACGGCATACGTCTGGGTGGCCCGGATGTTCCCGTCTCGCGCCTCGGCCCGGACGACCGCACGAACCGGCCCGCTCTCAAGCAGCGTCAGCTTCGCCGGCTTCTCGGCCTGGCTGCGTCGCCAGGTCCCTTCCAGCAGGTCCACGGTGTGGGTGGCCGGAGACAAGGGGTCGTACGTGCCCCAGTTCCCGTAGGCCGCTCCAAAGCTCTGCGCGCCATAGTCCGTGTTCGTCGCCAGCGAACGCAGGGACACCGCGGTGCCTCCGGCCGCCTCGGCCAACACCAGCTCCAGGGCCTGATTCCCGAGCGTGACGCTCCCATGCCCGCTCCCGAGAGCTGCAGGCGTAACAGCAAGCTCTGTGGGTGCGGGGGGCGCCTCGCCCACGCAGACGAAGTACGCGCGGCCGGCACGGGGGGGCACGTTCGCCAGGAACAGCAGCTCCGCCCGATCAGCGCTGACCTGCGAGGCCACGGCCTTACCGGTCTCGTCCCGCACGTAGAGGCGAGAGTAGTCTCCCCGGACGTGTTGACGGAACTGCGCGGTCGGAACGCTCAGGGGGCCATCGGCGAGAGACTTCACGGACTCGTTGAACACGAGCAACGGCGCAACGGCAGCGGGAACGACCTCGTATTGCTTCGGGTAACACGCGAAGTGCAGCGGCTGGGTCCTCTCGCGGTTGAGGTCCCCGCTCTCCCAGGCCAACTCCGCCAGTCGCGTGATGAGACTCGGCGTGTCCGCCGCCGGGGGGACGTCGACATCACCCTTCGCCGAGCGTCCGCTACCAATGTCTCCGAGCTGCGTCTCCTTGCCGGCGACGGTCACGCGGACGCGCCCGGCCTTCCCGGCGGGCGTGAGGGGATGCTCGATGTTGGCCACCTCAATCTTCGGCCGTGCACGATCGACAACGGTGGAGGCCAACTCCACCTTGGCCGGTGGCAAGACCGTCAGCTTGCGCCACAGATACGTGTGGCGGCCACTCGTCGACAGATCGAAGATGACGGTCTTGTCGCCCCAGTCCGCCTCCGGCGCGCACGTGATCTCGAACGGTACCCGCGCGTCTTCGTAGTCGGTCAGGTCGGCTCCCACGCTGCTTCCGGTGATGGTGGGGACCGGAGAGATCAAGGACAGTTTGACCGTGGTTGGGCGGTTCTCGTTGTTGTCCAACAGCACATTGATATCCAGGGCGGACCCGGCCGTCATGACGAGGTCGGGTATCTCCGGCTCCACCGGCCCGCACGAGATGGCGTACGCTGCGTAGTACGTGAGGTTATCGTCAATGATGACGTTGCCGTTCTCCACGGTCACCTCGTTGGTCAGCCGTCGGAACGGCACGCCGTCCTGGGACAGAGCCATGACCTCGACCAGCGATCGCTCAGTCATCGGCACGCTGAGGCGGACCTTCGCCCGCCTGCTGGGGTCGTGGTTGTAGACGACCGCGACCTGCGTGTTGCCGCCGGCGTCCAGCAGCGCGCCCAATACGTTCTCGCCCTCGAGCGTCCATTCGGGCTCATGTCCGGCCCACGCGGTGACCAGCCGCTCGACGAGCTTGCCGTCTTTGGCGCCAACCAGCCCATTGCAGTACCAGACCTCGTTCTCGGCGATTCTCGCGACGATGTCGCGGGGAGTCCGGTCGGAGGCGTACCGACTCTTGATCTGCTCTTCCGGCACTGCGAGGGCATCCCGGGGCGTCCACTCGATCTCGTACGAGTCGCCCCTCAAGCCCGGCGCGCCCTTGGCGAACCGGACCCGCTCCTTCGGGAAGCTGTAGTTCTGCTCGGCGGTGTGAGCGGGGATGTTGTCAGTGCTCAGTTGGATCCAGTCGACGGCCAGGTTGCAGACGCGGTTCTCATTCGGGAAACGCTCGGGGTCGATGTCCCTGGGTACGTTTGCCTTGTCGTAGACGAGTCTGATCTCCGAGACCCTTCTGCCGCCCACGACCCTTGCAGGGATACGGACCTCGTACTCGCCCATCCCCTCCTCGATGTCGAAAGCGCCCGCCTTCGCCTCGCCAACCATCACGGTGGCGCGGTTCGCGCGGAAGCCGCGGCCCTGCAGTCGCAGGACGTGGTCGCGATTCGGGGAGAGCGGGAAAACCATTGTCGTCGTCAGGCCGACGGCCGGCGTCCAGCGGCACGTGAGGTCGCGGTCGGCGGCGCCGAAGGCCCCCTCGGGCAGTTGGCCCCAGTTCTCCCTCCCCGACATCCCTCCGGTCACGAACCGCTCGTCGCCCTCCTCCCCGACATCGACGAAGACGTTCATGTCCGGGCCGGGCTGCCTCTCACGCTTCGCCTCGGCCCGCTCGACGCCCAGCCACTCCAGGTACTCCGGCATCTGAGAGACGATCAGGCGCCGGGTCGGTCCCTTGCCGGGCTGGCGCTCCTGCGATACCCACGCCTCAAGCACCTCGGCGATGGGCCTGTCATCCTGGTTGTATCCCAGACCGACGGCGCCGGTCGGCGCGATGACCGTCTCGATGTTCGCCAGGCGGTCGAGGGTCACGAAGTCGTCGGGGAGCAGGTCGAACGTCACGTTCGACCGGCGCAACGCCTGAATGCAGCCGTAGACATCCTCCGTGTGCCGCCCGCCAACCAGCCAGAGCCAGTCGTTCAGGAGCACGGCGACCTTGGCGCCCCGGTTCCAGTTGTGCAGGCTGTCGAAGCACTGCTTCATGACGGTCGACCACAAGAGGTTCTTCTCGCAGTACGTCTTCCCGAATTCCCAGCAAGGCTCGAGGTTCGAGCCCTCCCACCACTCGTTCCAGGACAGGTGCAGCAGGGCTTCCGATCTCCGGGCCAGCGCCCCCGCCCAGAAGCGATCGAAGGCGCAGAAATCCGGCGGGTAGATGGTGCCCGGCGTACGGATCTCGACGTCGTGATAGAAGTTCTTGAAGTGATCGAAGAAGACGGTGCCGTAGCACTTCGCCACGGCCGCCTGGATGAAGCGCTCCAGATCCTGATCGTGCGGTTGGCCGAAGATGCCACCATACGAATGCGGCCCAACCGTCGACTTGGCGAGCGGGCTATAGCCCCATCCGAGGTAGGGCTGGTAGGCGACATCGAAGCTCACGCGGGGGGCCGGGACGCGCAGCTCCTCACGGGCTCGGGCCTG
>CBFDAZ010000642.1:0-3596 GCA_965602825.1 uncultured bacterium | reverse complement strand
GCTCGGGCCGCCGTGCCTCTAGCCGGCAGGTGCTGTTCGCCCGACTAGCGGGAACGACCTTGTAGTGCCGATGCGGAGCTGACGCGTGTCAACGTGTGGGTCGCGCCGAGCGTCACCTTACGATGAGAAGAGAGCGATGGAGTCTGGTGGAGGGAGGGTCCACGATGGAAACACCTGCCCTGGCCTGCGTGGCTGTGACGCCCATTGCGTGGAAGGCATTGGTACGGCTGAGATGGGCGTCGGCCGCGGTCGGGCTGGCGCTGGGGTCGATGCTGATCCTGCCGGAGCGACACATGAAGGCTCAGGAGCCGGGGCCGGAGGCGGCGGCGGAAGGGCTCTGGCGGATGTTCCGGGGCGGGCCGCAGCGCACGGGGCAGGCCGGCGGGAGCGGGGCCACAGGCGCTCTCCTGTGGGAGTTTGACACAGGGCTTGACCGTTCCGTCACTTCTCCCACGGTTGGCCCGGATGGCACCCTCTACGTAGGGTCTCACGATCACAACGTATACGCGCTGGACAGCAAGACCGGCGGGAAGAAATGGGCATTCTCGACCGGCGAGAGGGTGACGTCAACTCCCGCCGTTGGCACGGACGGAACCGTGTACGCGGGGTCCTGGGACTGGAAGGTCTACGCTCTGGACGGCGCCACCGGAGCGGAGAAGTGGGAGCTCAAGACCGATGGCCAGATCATGTCCTCCCCGGTGATTGCGGAGGATGGCACGCTGTACGTCAGCGGCGGAGGCACCCTCTACGCCCTGAACGGCGCAACCGGGGAGCGGATCTGGGCGACGCAGCAAGATTCCATGCTCTCTGGCTCTCCCACCTTGAGTGCGGGCGGGCGGCTGGTCTATGCCGGCCTGTGCTACCACCCCAATCGGGGGCTCTACGCGCTCAAGGCGAAGACGGGCGAGAGGGAGTGGTGGCTTCCAACGGAGCATGACGAGTCATCAACACCTGCCGTCGGGCCGGATGGGACAGTCTACTTCGGGTCCGGAGACGATCGGGTCTACGCGCTCGATGGTGCGACCGGAGAGATGAAGTGGGAGTTCATCACCGGCCGCGACGCCTGCTCGCCTTCGATCGGTCCGGACGGGACCGTCTACGTGTGGTCCTGGGACTACAGACTTTACGCCATTGACGGCGCGACCGGTGAGGGGTTGGGTGAGTTCCGCACGCGGGTAGACGGCAGAGTGTGGGGTGAGACGGCGATCGGCGCCGATGGCACCGTCTACCTGGGGTGCGAGAGAATCTTCGCGCTGGACGAGTCGCTGCAGCCGCTGTGGGAGTTCGGCGACGGCGACAACGCGCTCTGCTCCCCCACGATCGGCCTCGATGGCACGATCTACGCCGGCAGCACGCGCGGCAAGGTGTACGCGCTTCGGTAGGAGGCCCCCGGGCCCATCGCCACCTCGTTCCCGCGGTCATCGAGAAGCTCGGCGAGGACGCGGTGCCATGCCCGCACCCAACCCGCCTGGGCTCTGCCCTGGGCGGCAGACACCGTGCTCCGAGGGCGACCTGCGGCAGATGAGTCATGGGACCTCACGGGGTTTGCGGACCATACGGGATGGCGTCACCGATACCGTCATCGCACAGAGCCGAATTCGCTGGGCTTCGTGCGCTGTGACGGTGATGACGCTATCTGACGGAACCTGCGGGCGACGCCCTATGCCTGGGGCTTCTCCGCCCCGGCGCCTTTCATCGGCACACGCCATCGCCGCTTCGGCAAGCTCTCGAGACGATTGTGAATAGCCACGTGGAGGGCCCGCGCCGCCAACGGACTCAATGCCACGTTCTCTCGGGAGGGTCGCCTTGTAACTTGCGCACCAGATGACACTATACTCTATGGAGCTAGACCTCAAGGCGACAGGGGGTAACCGCCATGCACGGCACGGACCTGGAGCTACTCAGGCGCTATACAGAGGCCTCCGACGCTGAAGCCCTCGCGGAGTTGGTGGCCCGAAACCGAGACATGGTTTACGCCGCGTGTTACCGTGTGCTGGGTCGTCGGGGTGACGCAGAGGATGCTGCCCAGGAGTGCTTCCTCCAGCTTGCGCAGAGCGCCGGGGCAGTGAAGGTGTCCGTTGCGGGTTGGCTCCACCGAGTTGCCGTGCGGACCGCCCTGGCGATGCAACGGAAGAGCCGAGCACGCGGCAAAGCGGAACGGGAGGCGGCGATCATGCTCGCAGGGACACGGGCCGAGGCCACGTGGGACGACATCAAGGCCGAGGTCGACAAGGCCATCGATCGGCTTCCGGTACACCTGCGCGAACCCCTCGCACTCTACTTCCTGCAGGGCAGGACACAGGCCGCTACGGCCCAGGAGATCGGCGTGTCGCAGCAAGCCGTGTCGATGCGGCTCAAGGAGGCTATCGAGCGCCTTCGTGGTCACTTGAGGCGGAGCGGCCTGGCGGTAACGGTCGCCGGTCTGACAGTGCTGCTCGAAACGCACGCGGCAGAGGCGGCGCCGGCAACGCTGGTCGCCAGCCTGGGCAAGATCGCGCTCGCGGGAATCGCGCCCGCTCCCGCCAAGGCCGGTGTGGCCGGCTCGGTTCTGGGCGTCGCCGCGGCGATGGGCCCCGGCGCGAAGGTCCTTTGTGTGGTGGCCATATCGCTGGCGGCGGGGGTGGCGATCCACCAGGCGGCCGAGAGCCGGGATACTACCCGGGAACTCCCGGCAGTCTCGCTAGCGGCACCTGAGGCGTTCTCGGACCAACTGCCGGCGAATCCGCCGGTCAATGCTGTCCCTACTTCGCCCCCTCCCCGCAGCGAGCTTCTCTCGGCCATGTCGGCGGCCGACGCTGCCGATGCGTCTCGCCGTCGGCCCAACCAGTCTGCGCATGCACCGAAGGCCGCAGAGAGCGGGCGGAAGCTGCAACCGGCGGCCGATCACGGGAAGCCGCCCGTCCGCATGCGCCCACCTGCCGACGCGCGACCGCCGGCTGAGGCGGATACGCCCGCCGCTGACGAGGCTCCCAAAGCGGTCGCAGGACCGATAGGGGTAGGCCATCTGGCCCAGTTGCCCGGAGCAGACGGGGATCAGAAGCCCGGAGGCCAGATGTCAGCCTCCCTTTCCCCGACCGGGGCGGTCGAATTCATGGACGAGGAGGGTGTTGTGGCGACGCTCTGGCTCATAGGCTTCGGGCCGACGTGGAACCCGGGCGACCAGCGGCGGGCCTTCGTCGGGTTTCCCATTCCCGGCGGGGGTGAATGGGCGACCTTCGCGGGGGAGATCGAGGTGCCGCAAGTTGAGGGGGCTCGGGTTCTCTACAAACAGCGGTCGCGCCCGACCGACGCTGGGCTCGAGCTGGAGTACGACGTCACCGTCAGCGACGATATGAAGTTCAGCGGCGTGCGCCTGGCTCTGCGTCTTCCAGTGGAGCGGCTTGCCGGCGATGCCGTGGTGATCGAGGCGGCAGACGGCGAGTTACGCACCGTCACGCTGCGGGAAAGGCGCGGAGCCCCCGCGCTCGACCACATGGACGGTTGCCAGATAGACGTCTCCCCCGACCCTGAGCCGCTGCTATCGGTCCACCTCGTCCTGCCCTTCGAGGCCACCATTGGGGTCCAGGACTTGAGGATCTATGGCCTCGATGAATACG
>CBFDAZ010000641.1:0-3598 GCA_965602825.1 uncultured bacterium | reverse complement strand
ACGGTCAAGCGGTCCGAGGAGACGGGGGAGCTGGTAGTCGACCTGAGCAACCTGCAGCAGACGGTCGCGGCCCTGGCCCCCAAGTACTACGCTCCCTATTCGTTCTGCCTCCACCGGCTCCCGACGGCGCCGGCGATCCGGGACCCGTACAACAAGCACACTCCCGACGAGGCCCTGGAGACCGTCAAGGCCATCAAGGAGGAATGGGAGCGGCAGGGCTTGCCGCGAGAGGTCTACGTCTACGGGTACGACGAGCCGCATCCGGACGAGTACCCGTTCCTGTCCGAGGCGTACGCGAAGGTGCGGGAGGTGGCGCCGGAGTACCCGATCATGCAGACGATCGGGGATGTGAGCCCGCAGGCGCTCGCGGGGCTGGTCGATATCTGGTGTCCCCTGTCCGCACGGCTGGACTCGGAGTTCTACGCCAAGCGGCTGCAGGCGGGCGACAGGCTGTGGACGTACGTCTGCTGCGGGCCGAAGCCGCCGCATGCGAACTTCTTCGTCGATGAGCCGGCGACCGACCACCGGGTGCTCTTCTGGCAGACGTGGCAGCACGGCGCGACGGGTTTTCTGTATTGGTGTGTCACCATCTGGGACGGGCTCCCGACCCGCTCGGCGGGAGAGCCGTGCTTCCCCGAGGTCCCGATCCACCTCAAGGACCACACAACCTACAAGTCCTTCAAGACCAACGGCGACGGGCTGATCGTCTATCCCGGCCCGGACCGGGAGCCGATCCCGTCGATCCGGCTCGAGGTCATCCGCGACGGCATCGAGGACTACGAGTACCTGGCGCTGCTGTCGCGGCTGGTCGAGGCTGCCAGGTCCCTGCCCGCACGGAGGCGACCCGCAGCCGACCTGCTGACGGAAGCCGAGGAGCTGCTCACTGTCCCCCAGGCGATCTCCCGCACGCTGACCGACTACACGAAGGACCCTCACTTGATCCTGGAGCGCCGGCAACAGATCGGGGACGCGATCGAGCGGCTGACCGAACTGCTTGGTGACGAGGAGGCGTAGCCCGCGGGGACCCGCGAACGAGGAAGATGCTGAACGCCGGCGGAGCCGCAGTTCTGCCGCCACGGGACGGCGAGTCCTGCAGGCAACCCCCTTCCGTGTCTTCCGTGTCTTCCGTGTATTCCGTGGTTCCCACAACGCCTGAGTATGGAGAGGAGACGGAGGCATGGAGAAGATCGATCTCAAGAAGGCTCTCAAGCACCTCTACAGCCCGTCAGCGAAGAAGGTCGAGATGGTTGATGTACCCGAGATGAACGTCCTCATGGTCGACGGCGAGGGTGATCCCAACACCTCCGAGGCGTTCCAGGACGCCGTGGGAGCTCTGTATGCGGTGTCGTACACGCTGAAGTTCACCTTCAAGCAGCGCGATCCGCCGATCGACTGGACCGTGATGCCGCTGGAGGGCCTGTGGTGGACCGACGACGTGGCCCAGTTCAGCGTGGAGGACAAGAGCCAGTGGCAGTGGACTCTGATGATCGTGCAGCCGGAGCCAGTGACCCCCGAGGCGGTTGCCGCAGCCATCGAGCAGGCACAGAGGAAGAAGGACCTGCCGGCGCTGGCGGAGCTCCGGTTTGAGGGCTTCCACGAGGGCCTGTCGGCGCAGATCATGCACATCGGCCCGTACTCCGACGAAGGCCCCACAATCCGGAAGCTGCACGAGTTCATCCGGGAGAGCGGACACGAGCTCCGAGGCAAGCACCACGAGGTCTACATGGGTGATCCCCGCCGATCGGCGCCCGAGAAGCTGAAGACGATCGTCCGCCAGCCGATGGGCTGACCCTCCGGCGGGCCACTGCCCTCGTGCTGTGCTGCGGGCAAACGGCGTTGGGCTGGCCGCCCTTCGGGCGGCGACGGGTAGGAATGCCCGTTCCACGCGAGCTCTCGAAGGGAGAGGAGATGAGCGCACAAGCACAGAGGCGGCAAGGGGCCCTCATCCCGGCCGTCGCGATGATCGTGGTCATTGCTTCCGGCAGCTCGGCCGCGCAGCCGAGCCCCGATGGCCCGAAGGGGGAGGTGATGATGAGGTTCACCGCACGCGTTGAGTTCGGCAAGGACACGGGGCAGAACTTCGGGTCGCTGTTCGAGGCGCCGGCGTCCAGTGGGAGGCTCACCGTCGGCGCCGGGTTCCCCGGCCTGTACAACACCAGATTCCGCAGCGACCGCTACGCGGTGCAGTTCTTCCTCCGCCCAGTAGACGGGGAAAGGGAGTTCACCACCGAGCGCCTTCCCAGACCGAACGAGAGCGCGGGCGTATACCTGTTCGACCTGGACGGTAAGGTCTACGCGAGTGGCGATGCGCAAGATGAGACGGTTCGCTGGTGGAACGAGGCCGCACAAACATGGGAAGCGGACGCCAGTTCCGTGCCCGGGAGGATGCGCCTGGGCCAGGGCATGCTGCTCTTCGACGGTGGCCGTGTCGAGTATGACGGCAGGTCGATCCTGGCCGAACCCGAGCAAGGCACATACCACCGTTTCTACTACGCTCAGGGCCGTCTCTTCTTCTATCATACGTACTGGGCCGAGGAGAGCGGCTACCGCGCCTACGAGGCAGACGCCACCGGCTACAGCAAGCTCTACGCGTGCCCCTGGCTGCCGGAGAGCGGCGAGCCGGCGGACCTCAGTCAGGCCACCGTGCTCACTCTACCGGTCGTGGGCGAGACGCCCTTCGCATACGGCCAACTGGGCACGGATGTCCTGACCTGCTCGAATATTGGCGGGCTGTACCTGTTCGACGGGAAGGCCTGGCGGACGCTCGTCGAACCGGTTCTGAACCGCAGCTACCAGATCTACTCCATGATCAACTTCTACGACCGCCTCCTGATGGGCCAGTATCCCACGGGGCTACTCTACGAGTTCAACGGGAAGGACGTGACGCTGCTCGATGGCTGGCCGCCGCGGCTCGAGGGGGTCTCGCCGAATGCCCGGGAAGCGCAGACGACGGCGATCTACGGCGGCGACCTCTTCGTTGGCGTCTGGCCCTGGGGCGAGCTGTGGCGATACACTCCCGACGCCGATCGGTGGCGCGCCGTGGGGCGCATGTTCACCCACCCGCCCCTCACCGACGAGACGACGCACCCCTACGAAAACGAGTGCATCGAGCACGAGTTGGTCACCAACAAGTGGGGGCAGCGAGTGACCAGCCTCGTACCGTTGGGAGACTCGCTGATCATCGCCACATCGGCGAAGTGGCCCTGCAAGTGGGAGCCACGCTTTGATTTCTTGGGTGGCGACAGGTGGAAGGAGTACGGCTCTGTCATCCGGCTGAGGATGCCGGGAAGCCTGTCCGCGCCGGTCTCCCGGACCGAGGGGCCGACAGAGTTGGAGTTCCTGGTAGAGAGTGACGCGATGCGCATCCTGCAAGAGGGCCGGCAACTGGCATCGGCGCCGCTCGGCACGACGCTGGCGGCCGAGATCGCAGGCGCGCCTCAGGTCGGCGAAGTTACGTGGGGCCGGGGTGTCTTTGGACCGTTCGGCGGGGCGACCCTTGAGGGCAGCGTGGAGCCGGCTGAGAAGAAGGGGCGATAGATCGCCGTGTTTGGCGCCGACCTCGCGTCGGCCCGAGGAGGGAGCGTGATCGAGGTGACGC
>CBFDAZ010000640.1:0-3601 GCA_965602825.1 uncultured bacterium | reverse complement strand
GAGAGCCTTTCCAGGGCGACGAAGGTGCTCTCGATCCCCCCATCTGAGACGTCGTACCTCATGAAGCCGGGGCTGCTATCGCCATCCTCCCAGCGGTCGCCCTGCTGAGGGAAGGCTGTCGATGGGTTGATCGCATAGGTGATGCCCTCGGTGTGGTGGGTCTTGCGGCAGTGTGCGTGACCCGAGAGGACCAACTCCCCGCCGGTGTCCTTGATGATCTCGATCAGACGCGTCCGGAGCGGCTCGTCGATGCTGAAGTACCAGTCGTGGTACTGATCCGGATCGGCAATGTCGTAGTTGGGCTCGTGCCGGTCCATGAGGAAGGGCGGGTAGTGCGTCATCCACACGTGGTGCCGGGCCGCAGGTTCGTCCCGTTGCGCCTCGAGCCACTCCCATAGGGCCTGCTCCTCGGGCAGCCCGGAGCCCAGCAGCATGTCACAGAACCCGGAGAAACGCACGCCCTGGTGCACGAAGCTCCACCACACCGGCCCGAAGACTGAGGCAAACTGCGCCACCTGCGCCGACGTGATGTTGAGCGCCAGATCGTCCCGGTCATCGCGAGGGCCTTGGCGGTCGGCGTGCTTGTTCCCGGTGTCCATGTTGCCGGGGATCACGTGGCAGGGGAACGGCAGCGCACCGAGGTCGGCCTTGATGGCCTCCAGCTCATACCGGTGGAGGCTGCCATCGCGAGCGATGTCGCCCCCGACCAGCAGCAGATCGGGGCTGATCTCCAGTATCTGCTGCCGGGCGGTCTGCCAGTTCTCGTTGAACTTCGGCTCAAACCGGAACGACCGCGGCGAGCCGACATGGATGTCGGTCGCGTGTACGAAGGTCCAGTTGTCCATGGGCCTACCTCGAGGATCCAGAAACCACGGAATACACGGAGTACACAGAAGACGGCTGCCGCAAGGGCGCGGCGTCGCTGGGAACCCCGGCCTACCTCAGCTTCACGATCCACTCGACCATGCTCCCCCGCAATTCACCCAAGTCGCCGGACGGATCGAGCGCGTCGAGCCACGCCCTGGCTTCCGCGGCGACGTCGGCCTTCGCAGGCGGTGCCTCCGCTATCGCCTTCTCCAGCGTCGTCAGGTAGCGCACATCATCGACGCCCTCTCGGAAGCCCTCCCACTGGACCGTGTCGACCACACCATCAACCGTCGGGTAGGTGAAGTTGTGGTCCCGGTAGCTCGTGCTGTCGAAGTCGTTCCAGACATGCCCGAAGCCATGCTGGTACGCGTAATCCATCGCGCCGTCGAAGCCGGCCTTCCACAGCAGCAGGCCGAAGTTGCGGCGGAACGTCTCCGGTTCTTCCGGGCCGACCTGGGGGTTGGCGTAGCAAAACGCGAGCGACCCAACGGAGTGCCACTTCTCCGCCTCCGCGGGGTCCGGATGCCCCGCCAGGACGGCGCAGTTCAGCAGCGGCCCCATCGCCTCAAACGTCTTCTTGTAGCAGGCCACGAACGTCCGGCCGCCGGCGTCCTGTACCGCCTGCCAGGTCATCTTCTGGGACTGCAGTCGGTCTCCGGTCGCCTCGTCCATGCCGTAGAAGTAGACGGGGTCATAGCCGAACTCCGCGCACAGGTCGGTCCACTTCCTCACATCGTCCTGCAGCGCGGCCAACTGCGCCGGATCGCTGGTGTTGCCGGTGCTACGGCCCAGGTTGAAGAACGGGCCATCGGGCATCCCGACCTCTTCCCGGATCTCCAGGATGCGGCGAACGACGGCTTCGTCGCCTCCCTGGTAGTTAGTCGGATGCAGCACGCCGTGGGCCTTGAAGTCCTCGATCTCGGCTCGGTACTGCTCCTCGGACCTCAGCTCCGAGGTGATGGTCGGCTGCCCGTCGGGGGACAGCTTCGCGCGGTAGTAGACCGAGTAGATCAGTCGCGAAGGCTCGAGATCGAACGGACGCACCGTCATCTTCAGCGGCAGGGCGACGCTGGCGTCGCCGGCCCTGAAGTCTATGCTGCCCTCGTATTCCCCTGACTTGCAGTCCTCAGGGATGTGGACGGTGATCCAGAACTGCTTCAGCGTGTCAGCCGGGATATCGACCGGCTGCAGCTCTTCGGCATCGATTGGCCGCACCTGCTCCAGGTTCTCGCTGGTCGGCCCGCTGCACAGAAGGTATGTCTCGATGCCGTCGGGTGCGGTGCTGCGGAGCGTGTTGTGCTGCTCCTCAGTGTCCACATGGACGAGGTCATCGTCTTTCAGCAGAAGCTCGGGCACCAGAATGCGGCCCTTCAGGTCCCGGATGGCCCGGCCCGCCTGGTACCACACCTTGACGACACGGATGTCCACTGCGTCAGCGGGGATCACTCCCTCCGCTCCGGCAAGGTCCGTTGCGGATACCTGCAGGCCCTCAATGGCCTCGATCGCGTAAACCGCGGCCGTCACCGACTCGTACTCACCTCGACACCCGGAGCAGCTCAGCTCCTCATCGAGGGGCGCTGGGATCGGGAAGCTGTCGGGCAGCAAGCGGTCGTTGGTCATCGCGCGAGGGGTGTAGAGGAGGAACGGTTTCCCGGCGGCTTGTGCCGCACTCATCGCCTCGACGGTCTGGGGCGTGAACTTCAGCGCATACAGCGCGGACTCGATGGTCTGTAGCTCGGCCGGGCCGCCGTAGCCGGCCTCTTCCAGGCGGTCGATCGCCTGGCGCGCCTCCGTCGCCTGCTGCTTCGCCGCAGCCAGCTTCTCGGCGAGTGCCGGCGGAGCATCGGTGACCTCGGCCATGGCCCGCTCACCGGCCGTAAGGGCCTCCCTCCACGCCGCGATCCTCTCGCCGAAGCGTTCCTGTGCCTGCTGCCAGCGGGCCTCGATCGCGCGCTGGTAGTCCTCCTCTCGCGGCGCCTCGCCCTCGATCCGCACATCGTCGAGGTAGACGACTGCACGCTTGCCCTCGCCGCCATAGACAAACAGCGCCCACCGGTCGAGGTAGACGCCCACATCATCGCCGGTCACATTCGCCGTGTGCTGCCGGAGCACTCGGTCCGCCCCGGCGGCGCGCTCCGCCAGGTCCACCTCCACCAACCGCCACTCTCCCGTCGGCCCTTCGAAGGTCTCCGCCGGTCCGCAGCCCGAGTGGTGCGTGGGCGGGTAGACCATGTTCGTCCCGAAGCCCACTCTCGCCGTCGTCCCCTCCGCCACCAGCACGCGGGCACTGAGCTTCAGGTTGCCCGCGCAGGGCGCCCGGACCAGCACACCCCAGTAATGGTAAGTGCCGCCTTCCAGCGTCACATCCAGCTTCAGCGATCGCTGCCCCTCGAAGGCCTGCTCGTCGGTCGGGGCCAGGGAGTTCACGGTGGACGGCCCATTGCTCGCCCAGAGCGCAACCTCGGGCGCCTCGCCCTCAAAGCCTTCCTGGTAGGAGAAGGGCTCGAGTGTGAGGTCCTGACCGGCGGCCGGATACAGGCCGCCACATAGCAGCACGGCCAGCGTCACGACGGTTCCTCGCATGGAAGTATCTCCTGTCCCTCAGTCGGGGGCGCCACTACGGTGACTGGCAATGGTATCCGCCGTCTGGAGGGGCTGAATGGGGATACGGCTCCGCACAGGAGCCGAGGGGTCCCCATCCAGCCCACACGCCGTCCGTATGCACCGAACGGCC
>CBFDAZ010000639.1:0-3601 GCA_965602825.1 uncultured bacterium | reverse complement strand
TCCGCCTTCTCAGACATCACCAGCCCACACCACGGCAACAGCCGCGAGTTCCGGAAGTACTCCTCGCGCTCTGCAATGTCGGCCATGTACTGGGCCAGGACGTCGCGTCCGGGCACCGAGTGCGCCGGCACGCAGCCATTGGTCAGCATGGCCATGACGCGGATGGAGGGCTCCAGGCGTCCGAGCGGGAGCCAGCCGGCCAGGCTGGGCGCCCCCCACATGAACGCGCGCTTGCGCTTGCACAGGCCCGCCAGGTGCCAGTTCATGAAGTTGTGGCGGGCCGGGAAGGCAAAGAACGATGGATCGACGGTGTCATACCACCCCGTCTCCTCCAGCAACCCGTCCACACACTCCGCTACCCGGATCGAGCTCCGGATATTGTGCGGGTTGTCATAGACCCACGCGTTCCAGCTATTGACAACGAGCACGGCCTCGGGGTTGGCGGCCTTGATCGCCTTGTTGAAGTGCAGGAGCGCTTCCTCGATCGAGCGATACTTGAAGTCGACCCACTGCTGCCAGAGCAGGCTGTCGAAGTCCTCCTCCACCGGCGGCTCTTCGCCAGTTGCCTCGCGGAACTTCGCCTTGCAGGCCTCGCAGTAGCACTCACCGGCCCGGGCGTGGAACATGTCGAAGAAGATGCCGTCCACGCCAACCTCTTTGACCAACTCGACGATGCGGTTGGTCACGAGATCGCGATAGGGCGTGTTGATGCAGAAGTAGGCCGTTGGGTTCCCCTTGCTGTTGCGGCAGCACCAATCCGGGTGCGCCTCCCCGAGACTCGCCGGCTCGCGTTGGGCCCAGTAGTAGGGGATGTAGCGGATGGCGTGTTGGTGGCAGAGGGAGACGACCTTGCGGGTGCCGTCCTCGCCCTTCATCGCCGCCTCGGGTTCCCCGTAGGCGCTCTTCCAGCCGAGACCTTGCCAGCCGACGCCGTTGTGGGCGCGGGAGAACATCATCTGCACGCCGGCGGCGCCGAAGTCGGCGATCACCTTGTCCGGCCAGTCGCCCGAGAAGCTCGCGTTGCCCAGGTCCGTGTAGGCGACGCGGGTGATGTCGTACAGCCAATCGGGCGTTGGCGGGCAGTCGATGGTTACCTGGGCCCACGCAGGATAACCGGCGACGATCGAGGCCAGCATCACGACGGCACGGATCACCTCTCGCATGGGCTGAAGCTCCCTCTTGATGAGGCGAGGCCTGCCTCTGACGAGCAGCAGATGTGGTCGGCGGGACGCCTGACCCTCGTCACCGGGCGGGCGCGAACAGCTCCCCGGCCTCCTCTTCAAGGCCCTGCCGTCGCGCCTCGAACTGGCGGGCTATCTCCTCGTTGGCCGGTCTCGCCGCCCAGACGGTGAGTGCCAGAGGCCAGCCGTCTTCCGTTTCACCAACAGCCTCCCAGCGCTCGACATAGGGCCCCTTCAGCGTTCCATCGCTCCATTCGTACAGCCACACGTTCCCGGCGGCAATGGGCCAGAGGTCGTCAGGGGTGGGAACCTGGGCGAGCTCGCAGTGCACCAGGTGCCCCTCAACGAAAAGGCCGTCGTCCAGAAGGCCTACGAACTTCACCGGACCGACGCCCGGGGCGAGCCAGAGGTGCCTCGTGCCTGCCAAGCCCGTACGGTCGAACTCGTTCTCCTTGGGCACGAAGGCCTCGTCGCGGGCCGCGACGATCTCGTAGTGCAGACATGATGTGAAGCTGACTGCCGGTGTCGTGACGGTGTCGTCGTCAGAGACAAGGCGGACGGATAGCTCCTTCAGACCGGGCAGCCCGACTGGCTGGTTGCCGCGAAAATCGTTCGCCTCGCCGACCGCAACGGGCCACGGAGCCTGGAACGGAAGGCAGATATGGGCGGCGAGTGACTTCACTGGCGGGGGCGGGGACTGCCCCCTGAAGCTGGGCCAGTACGACCAGCCCGGGGCGCTGATGCCATCCTGGCGTTTCGTGATTCTGAAGTAGCCGTATGCAGTACCGTAGAGGTCAGGTTCGGGTCCCAGGCCCAACACTGAACGTCCCAGGTGCAGGGCGGAAGTGACGTACGCGCGGTGCTCGACGTCGAGCCCCGGAGGTATCGCCTCAAGCTCCTCCCGACTGCGCAGGACGATCTCGTCCCACATGTTGGACTGCCGGAGCGTGTTGATGTCCTCGGCGAAGGGGCCGCCCATGTCCCCTTCCGCTGCCGCCGGACCCCCGCACAGTGCTGTGAACAGGGCGATGGCCGTCGCCCGTACAGCTCGTCCTGGTGTCCGCAATGCCATTTCCGCACCTCCGGATGGAGCCTATGCCCGGGTGTCAGAGCCCTTGCTCGAACCGCTGAACCATCTCCTCCTGCACGTCACGGCTCAGGGTGACAAAGCGGGCGCTGTAGCCGGCGATCTTCACGGTCAGGTCCTGGTGGGACTGTGGATCATCGATCGCGCGGCGAAGTTCATTGGGGGTAACACCGTTGACCTGTATCTGCAGGCCGCCGCGCTCGAAGTACGTGAGAAGCAGGGCCTGGAACTTGCGCCGCCCGTCCGGGTCGCGAATGATGCTCGGGTCCACCGATATATCGAGGGCCTGGCCCCCGCTGAGGCTCTTCTGGTCGAGGCAGCTCGCCGACAGGATCAATGCAGTGAGACCCTCGGTGCTGCGGCCGATCATCGGGCCGACGTTCTTGCCCAGTGGTTCCCCGGCGCGGCGGCCATCCAGGCTGGCTGCAAGCTTCCTGCCAGCCGCGATGTGCGCGTTCAGCGTGTGGTAGGACGGCAGGTAGTACGCGTTGTCGTGACAGTGCCGTCGGACGACCTGGGCAAACGTGTGAGTGACGCGCTGGGCCATGGCATCCGCCGTCTCGTCCGCATTGCCGTACTTGGGGCAACTCAGGATGTCGCGGAGCACCCCTTCGCAGCCCTCGAAGTCCACGCGAGCGGCGTGTGCCAGCTCGAGAAGACTGTATTTGCGGGTCTGGAACGCGAGCCGGCGAATGGCCGTGAGCGCATCGGCAGCACTGCACCAGCCGAACCCTTCGACGATGATCGAGTGGTAGCGAGCGCCACCGGCAGCACGGTCCTTCCCCCGGGCGATGCAGTCTTGCGTCACGGCCGAGAGGAACGGATTGGGTCGTTCGGCGGCCACGCGCTCGGTCGCCTTCCGGTTCTGCTCGATCAGGTACGCGACGATTTCGTCGAGGTAACGCGCGAACTGGTCATACAGCTCATCGAACGACCCGTACTCGACGCGCGGAGGTGTCTCGAACTCAATGGGCGCCTCCCCGTCGAACGGCCGGCCGACGTTAAGCGCCAACTCCAGCGGGAGCAGGAGGTTGACGACTACCCCCCACATGTCGCTGACCTCTTGGCCCGGCATCACGATGCCCATGCAGCTGTTCAGGGCGAAGCTATGGGCTTCAGTGGCGGGCACCCCCCGGCGGGTGATTGCCTCCCGGCAGGGCGTCTCGCCGTAGAACGTCGGCTGCCCCAGGCGGAAGAGCTCAGGGTCAACCAGCCTGTCGAAGGCTTGGCGCGGCAACCCCTGATGGACGCGCGCGGCCAGGATTGGCGAGGGCAGGCGCAGGTCCCGCGTAATCCGCACGACCATCCTGGACAGGGGATTGAACAGGTCGCG
>CBFDAZ010000638.1:0-3607 GCA_965602825.1 uncultured bacterium | reverse complement strand
GGCCCGCGTGCGGATGCGCCCTGGGTCGCAGCACGAACCTGGCTGTCGAATGGCGTACGACGGTCTCGATGGCGTCTCGTCCAGCTCCGGGCACGGATCCACCGCAGTACGCCCCGGTGCTGCGAGTCAGACAAGCGGAGCAGGAGACGGCCGGCTGTCCCTGTCTCCCCGATAGACGGGAGGGTATTGCGGCACGTCCTGGAGCTACTGAGTACCAGGGCGTCAGATCTCGCGAAGGGAGCGTCATGAACGCAGACGAGACGATCGAGCAGGTAGTCGAGACGATACGGGACCGGTATCAGCCCGAGAAGATCATCCTGTTCGGGTCGCGGGTCTGGGGCGAGGCTGACAGCGAGAGCGACGTGGACCTGCTGGTGGTCAAGGAGAGTGACAAGCGCGAGGTCGAGCGCATCCGAGAGGTCTCGGGGCTCGTGCGCCGGTTCCAGCAGCGGCCCTACCTGCTCCCGCTGGACATTCTGGTCAAGACCCCGCAGGAGATGGAGGAGCGCCTGGCGATGGGCGACGACTTCATCCGCGAGATCGTGGATCGCGGGAGGGTGGTCTATGAGCGAGCCGTGGTTCGAGGAGTGGGTGGCGAAGGCAGAAGCCGACTACCGGGCGGCGACGGCGCTTGACCCGGTCGATCTGCCCGATGTGGTTTGCTTCCACTGCCAGCAATGTGTTGAGAAGTACCTGAAGGCCGGCCTCGTTAGCCTCGGCCTGCCCACCCGCAAGACGCACAACCTCATAGTGCTCAACGATCTGGTCGCCGGCGAGGACGCGCGGTTCCGCGAGTTGCAGGAGCATCTTGACTTCCTGAACCCCTTCTCGGTGCTGGGCCGCTATCCTGGCTTCAGCGTAACGGGCGATGACGCCCGCAAGGCGCTGGACATCGCCCGACAACTGCGGCTACGCATTCGCGGACTCTTGTCCCTCGAGGCGGACGCCTAGACCTGCGGTGAGAGCCCGCGGCGCGACCTGAACTCGTGCACTGCACGCGCAAGGCATTCGCAGCAGGCAGTGACTACGGCAGAGCCCGCCCTCTTGACAAGCATTCCCAACGGTACGACGCGGTACTGCAGCGCAGAGCGGAGGGAGAACAGGAAACGGGCCGGCCAGTTCTACCGATCAACGTGGTTCGCGTGCAAGAGATGTGACTGTCGTGTAGCTCGAGTCGTATTGAGTCCGTTGTGGGTGGGCACCATTCAGCAAGGGGGAACCGACCATGAAGCTGTCGATGAGAGTCGCATGGCTGTCGTCCGTCGCCGCAATCACCATCACATGCTTGCCGCGCACTGCATTCTCGGCGAAGGCCAGACTGATCTATACATCCGGCCGAGGCTCTGTCGTCGTTCAGCCGGACTCCATGAGAGTTGCTCTGGGCATCCAGACGGAATCCGAGGACCTAAGCACCGCGCGAGAGGACAACGCTCGCCAGATGAAGGCGCTGATGGATGCGGTGCGTGGGCTCGGCCTGGCAAACCTCGCGATGAAGACCAGCGCCTTGGACTTGCGCATCCTCCGCGAGCCCCAAGAGGGCGAGGGATTGCGCGGGAGGCTGGATGACGCGGAGGTGGGCCGCATAGTCGGGTATCGCGTCACCCATCACATCACGGTCAGGATCACTGATACGCCCGCCGAGAAGCTTTCCGGCGCCGCCGCCAAGATCGTAGATGCAGCGATTGAGTCAGGGGCGAACATCGTCCGCCAGGTCTCCTTCTATAGAGAGGACCTGGAGGATGCCCACCGCGAGGCGTTGGCGAAGGCAGTGGCCGCGGCGCGAGCGAACGCCGAGGTGATCGCCGAAGGACTGGGCGTCAAGATCAAGAGCGTCGAGCACCTCGACTGCAAGCCGCGCTACATCAACAACGTGACCTACACCCAAAGCGGCCGGCGCATGGAGGACGAGATCGATATGTCCACACCGTTTGCTGCAGGGGACATCGAGATCCACGCCTCCGCCAGCATTCGGTGCCGCTTTTGACGGGGAGCCTTGCCGGACCAACCGGGCGATCAACACCCGGCGGTCCCGGCGCACGCCAACGACCCCACTGCGCTGGCACAGCAGCCACGGGGCTGGCGAGGCTCCCAGGACACATCTACTGAGCCCCTCATAAACAAGGGAACAACGTCGGTTCTCGTTGCTGCAAGGAGGTATGGAACAGCCACCTCGGCTCACGGCACTTCGTCGTCGACAGCAAGCAGAGCGGCTGCAGGCCGCTGAGATGTTCGAGCAGGGCGCCATCGCTGGGCTGGCGCTTATGGCCTATCTGATCGTGAGATGATGCGAGACTCCATGACCAAAGGAGCTTACCGATGACCGCTAGGCAACTCGCCGCGGCGTGACTGCTCCCCCAGTCTCCGGCTCGACTCCGCAAGTTAAGCAGTCAATATGTCTGGTATACTTGACATAATGACAAGTACAGGTTACAATGTGGCCCGTGGAAACGACTCACGGTCTTGGCAACCGTTTGAAAGTCGCCCGTGCGGAGCATGGGCTTTCGCAGGCAGAACTCGCCGGCCTCGCCGGCGTGACGCGGCAGACCATCAGCGCGATTGAGACGGGGCTCTACTGCCCATCAGCGCTCCTGGCCTTCCGCCTAGCCAAGCACCTGGGCAAACGAGTGGACGAGCTGTTCTTCCTGAAAGAGGAAACACCATGAGCCAGACTCCCGAAGTGGAACACGACGAACGGACGATCGCCGTTGCATACGTCGGCGGAACATGGGCCTACAACTTCGTGGCCTTCGCGCTCCTCATCGATGTGATGTGCCGGGCGTGGTTCCGCGACGAAACGGGCTGGGACTTGATGGCCATCGTCTTCGCCGGGGGCGCCGTCAGCGCCATCCACCAGCTCCGCCATAGGACTAGGCCATGCACACGCGGCTTGTGGAAGATCCTGCTGGTCATTGGCATCCTATCGGCTATCATCGCTGCTGTCGTGGCGTTCATAGCTGGGTCTCGGTGAGCGTAGTCCTGGGCTGCCCGACCGTGAGATGACGTGACGATCCGAATTCGGAAGAGCTTACCAATGACTGCCAAGCAACTCGCCGTGCTGACCCTCGTCGCGATGCCCCTGTGCGCCGTCGCCCCGGCTCAAGATGACGCCGTGCTCGCTGACCTCCTGGCGAAAACGGGCGACGCGACCACGGCCGACCGCAGCAGCTACACGCTGACGGTGCAACACATCACCATGGGCGCGGTCGGCGACATCGAGACCACCAGCGAGATGTGGATGCGCGATCAGCAGCATTACCGCATGGAGGACTCAGCCGGCACGGTTATCGTGGTCACCCCTGAGGGCATCAAGATGCGCATCGGGCTCGTCAACGCGATGCTCGAAGTGCCCGCGGAGACGATCGAGAAGCTGAAGGAGGAGGAGCGGCATGGCCAGTTGATGCGACTTGGCATCGCCTCCCAGGGCGCGGTCGTCGACCACATGGTGGACGCCATGGTGGACCTCTGGGAATCGCTGACGAGGACCGGCGAGCGCGTGGTGGGCGACGCGGAGTCCTGGGTGCTTGAGGGCGTCGCCGCGGCAAGATCCGTGCAGGGCCAACCAGCGTTGGTCGATTCCGCTCGTACCCACACACCGGAAGCGAGGTAG
>CBFDAZ010000637.1:0-3609 GCA_965602825.1 uncultured bacterium | reverse complement strand
CAGGTACCTACTCAACCGGCGCCCCGAACTGAGTGCTTCCATGTCGTGCCTCCCTAACGAGTCTGCTGCAGGTTGCCGGGAAGGAGCAGGCCGCCAATAAGCAGACAGCCGCCAATGCCACACAGGTACCTACTCAACCGGCGCCCCGAACTGAGTGCTTCCATGTCGTGCCTCCCTGCTCCGAGGACTTGCCGTTCCGTGACGGCGGAGCTCCCGCTCCGCCATGGTCGCCAACGCCGACCTCCATCGTCCCGGGCACCCAATCCTCCCCTAGCCATGCCGTCCCGCCTCTCCCATCTCCCCCGTCACCGCGATCACGAACGGGTTGCACGCCAGCCAGTAGCCCTCGACGTCGAGACTCACGAGCCGCTTCTCGGGATGCGGGTTGGCCCACCGGTGCTGGTACAGCACGCAATGCGTCCCATACCGGCGCGTCCCCGGATTGTCGCCGACCCACGCCACCTCACACGCCGGCCCGTGTTGCTCCCCGTCTCCCCACCACGAACCGATGTTGACGCCCACCACGATCTGCTGCACCGCTCGGGTGCCATCGCCGTAGTGCGCCACGTAGCGACCGATCGGGGTGCCGGTTGGGGCATTCCATCCAGCCCCGTGCAGGAAGTGAAGGGCCGCCACGCCCTGCCTCCCGACCGCGATCCCTTCCGCCCGGACCAGGCGACTCACCTCCCGGCTCCGGCTCGCGAAGACGAGGCAGCAGTTGTCCTCGATATCGGGGTCCGGAATGTGGAACGGAACGCCGTTAAGGACCTGGCGACCCACCCGCAGTTCCCGCAGATCGTTGTTGGCGGCTTTGAAGAACGATCGACGGCGCTCCGTCTCGGGCTCGTAGAGGCTCGGCGCGCCCGGCTGCAGACCACTCAGCACGGGCTGACCGTCCACGAGAACGCTCATCGGCCCCCAGTGGAAGTCCGCGTCACCGGCCGTCACTGTAACGCGGTACTTCCCGTCTGGCAGATGGACGCGGAACGTGTGGTCCGCGTTCGCCGCCCGGTCGAGCACGAAGTCCCGCCGCAGCGCGTCCCCCGCAGGGCTCTCCCGGTCCCGGCTGGCGAGGCCCGTCGTGTCCGTCCAGCCATGGCCGCTGTCGCCCCTATAGGCCTCTTCTTCGGCGATGCGCTCGTAGCCCGTCGCGAGGGGCCCGTTCCCGAAGTCGAAGCGCCGGTGGGTGTCGGCCCCGATCGCCTCGATCTCCAACGCGTTCACGACCCAGAATGGCCCGGCCTCTGCGGTGTTGTCCGCGTGGAAGGTGAGGTTGAAGCTGCCGCCGGATACGTCGGCGTCGAACCGCTGCGTCACGAACTGGTCCAGTTCCGTTGCCTTCGGGTCCTCGACCAGGCTGCGGTTGGCGTGGGCCGTCAGGTCGAGCGCCAGCCACCCGTCCCCCAACGGGCGTGGCTTGGGTGCTTCGGCGAGCGAGATCGCCACGACTTCGCCCTTTGCCGGATACTGGGGATCGGCCGGTGGCGGCGCCGGCAAGGCCGCAAGGTCTTGTTGGCGCGGCAGCAGGTCGCGGCGCCCCTTGGCCACGGCGCTCGCGGGGCCGACAAGCCAGAGTTGGACCTCAGCCGCAGCCAGATGTGTCGAGAAGCCCCGCTCGGCGCTCAACTCCTGCAGCGGGTCGTCTTCCGGCAGCAATCGGCAGGCGTGCCACCTCGCGCCGCCGCGCCCGAGCGACTTGCCGACACGCACCTCAAGGGAATGCTCCTGGTTGTACAGGTCAATCAGGAACACGAGCGCGCTGCGCTTCAACGGCCGAGCACTGACGAGCACATTGTCGGCGCGGTTCCCGTCTTTCCAGACGGTCACTGCTGGCTCGACCCGGGACAACGAGAGGACGGCATCCAGGTATTCGTCCGGCAATCGCTGTCGCGCGGCTGCCAACTCGCGCACGGCTTCTGCGGTTGGCTCCTGCCAACCCTCAAGCATCGGAGACAGGTCGGCGATCGCTGTCGCCTGGTAGAGACAGATCCCCCGACCGTACCGGCGGAGCGTCAAGGCTGGCCGGCCGTCGGCTGCCATCAGAATATCGGCCTCATCGGGCTGCACCTCATCCAGCAGAACCCCGTTCAGCGTTCCGTCGGCCGGGAAGCCTCCGAAGCCCTCAACCAGTTCCAGCGCCGCTGGCGCCACAGGCTCCTCGAGCGGGCGTGCCCGCACACCTGCGACTCGGTCCAGGGGAGGGGCCGGTCCGAAGGGGAGTGGTTCGTTCAGCTCGTCGGCGGCGAACGAGCCGGGCAGCAGCCACAGGACCCCGCCGCGGCGGACGAACTCCGCCAGTCGTTCCGCCACTGCCGCACGAACGTGCCTGAGCCCTGGCACGATCAGCAGTCGCGTGTCATTGAGGCGGCTGTCGGACAACGCCGAATTGGTGACCACATTCACGTGCCCGCCGAGACCGTGCTCCATGAAGCGTGCCAGAAGCTGCTTGACTTCGGTCTCGTGGGCGTGCGGCCGCCAGAAGTCCTCCTCGTCCAGCATCAGGATCGAGACCTGCTCCGGGAGCGGGCGAGAGTCAGCCAGCCGCTCGCCCAACGCCCGCACCTCGGCGTTGTAGCGCCTTGCCGCCGCCAGCCCGTCGCGCGGAGTGCCGTTCGGCCGCACCAGGCCCCAGTCAGATGAGCGCCAGTCCCACACATTGAGGCCCGTCCCGCCGAGCGCTTGCGTGGCCCAGGCATGGCGCGTGAGCCAGTGGTACGACGCGTAGCCGGTGAACTCGTTATTCTGCTGGGGCGGATGGGAGCACCCACGCGACAGGGCGATCCACCAGAGCATGTTCGCGTAGTCGTACTCGGAGGCGAAATCCATCGTCGCCAGGTGGAGGCCGCTGCCGTCGCCGGCCAGCGCGTCCCATCGCATCAGACGCCGCTGCCCGGGAGCCCGCACGTTCAGCTCGTGGGTGACCGGTCGGCCTCCGCCCTGCTCACGGACGAGCTGCAGCGTGTGCTCGAAGAACGCCTTCACCTGCCGGGCCCGGAAGTCGTACCAGTCCCAGGCGGCAGCGTCCCACCGGCTCAGCGGCCGGCCTCTGAAGTCGGTCCGCTGCCGCCGAACGGCCGGCCACACCTCCTCCCAGTCCGCGTAAGTAGTAGCATCCGCATTCCATCGCTCCCCCAGCTCTGCCAACGTGAAGTGCTCCCGCAGCCACTCGCGGAAGGCGGTCACCGTCGCCTCTTCGTATCCGGTATCGAAGTCGCGGTCAGGCTGGAAGGGGTAGTACTCGCCACCGAGGGCGAAGTACAGGATGTTCTCGCTGATCTCGGGATGATCGGCCAGGTGCTCAAGGAGAGCCATGACAAACCGATCGCTCTCCTGCCGGAAGGTCGGGTCACAGACGTAGAAGCCATCGGTGGTAGGTCCTTCGCCGTCCTCGTCCAGGTGAAACCAGCCGTGCTGGGCGGCCAGCCAGGCGGGGCAGTGGTGCATGATCGCCGCGAAGTTGAGCAGGCCAAGATCCCTGCAGGCGAGGACGAACTCGTCAAAGGCCGCGAAGTCGAAGGTGCCATCCTCGCGCAGGTCGCGGTCCCATATCCAGTAGACTTCCGCCGTATTGAAGCCGGCCTCGGCCAGCCCGCGAAGGTCCTGCACTGC
>CBFDAZ010000636.1:0-3610 GCA_965602825.1 uncultured bacterium | reverse complement strand
GGCCGAATACGAGCCTGCCGTAGTGTGCAGGCGGAGTATCCGGCCCGAATCATCGATAGGTTCCGGGACAGAAAGGCGCGTGGGGTGTGTGCGAAAAACGGGGACTTCGCGATCACAACCCCCGGATCATGTAGGCCTGCAGAATGCCGGACTCGTCCGAGTTGAAGAAGGCGAGCTTGCCGTTAGGAGAGAGGAACGGGTGGATGTGGGCCGTCTCGACGCACGTTGACTTCGGACTGATGAGGTAGGTGAAGTCGCGTAGCGGGTCGCGCCCGGCCTCACCGAACTCCGCCAGGTAGATCGACGCGTCCTCGTTCAGCGGGCCCGCGTCCGACACCAGCCGTTCCCCGGCGATATCGGTAGCGAAGTGGTAGAAGTGCGGGTTGTCAAACTCGCGCGTCAGGTCGTTCCGGATGCCTCCCGGGGTCTTGATCCCGAGGTGGTCGGCTGAGGCAGCCGGCAGCGCCTCGATGAGCTGGGCCTCGGCCGGCTGCCGGGTGCCGGTGCTGGTGACCGCCCACTGACTCCTCCCGCGCCAGCACTGGTGCCCCTGGCAGAACTCGTTGCCGTCCCGGCCCCAGGGCATGTCCCGGAAGTTCGTGCCATCATCGCGGATGACGTGGATGTCGGCGCCCGCGCCACCGGTCAGCCGGGTGATGGCGCCGTTGGCGTCGGCCTCGTTGTCATGGTTCTCCTGGATCAGGATGTCGTGCCGGGCTTCGGCATCCTTCGACCGGGAGTACTGCGGGTGCATGTTGCACCAGCTCGGCCCGTGGATGACGAGCTGCACGGAAGCCTGTCGGATGTCAAACACCATCAGCCCGAACGGCGCGCCCGGGGTCTGCCCGTCTCCGAGGAACGCCGAAATGGCGATGCGCCGACCGTCGGAAGAGATGGTCGAGAGCGGGTAGATTCGGCTGGGCCGGAAGCTCGTGCCCGGCAGCGGCGTATCAAGCACCAACACGGTTTCCCGCTCGGAGCCGTCGAGTCGCACGCGCTTGAGCGTCAGCCGCCCGCCGCCAACTTCGGTCTCATCGACGAAGTAGTACAGGAGCTTGCCGTCGGGGCTTAAGGACGGTCCAGTGGGCCCGAGTTCGTCGGTCAGCGGCGAGAGGGCGCAGTCATTCTCCAGGTCGCACAGTAGGTACTGGTGCTTCGGGTCACGCTTGCTGGCGCCGTGCGCGGTGGCCGAACGGTGCAGCACGAAGCGCTTCGAATCGGGCGTGAAGATCTGGGCTTCCATGTATACGTGGGACGACGGGACTTCCGGGTCAGTCGTCAACTGGATGACCTCGATACCCTCCGGCGAGCGTTCGCCGAAGAGATCCGGGCGGTCTCTCATCTCTGACTTCCCCCGTCGCTGAGCAGTCTGGGCGAGGCACGAGCGCCCGCCGAGCCATCCCAATCCCAAGGTCGCCCCCGCGACGGCGGCCCCCGCAGCCTTGAGGAAGCCACGCCTCTGCAGCACATCGCCCTCGCGCGCATTGCCCTCGCGCGCATTGCCCTTACCATCTTGCTTCATGATGCCTGCCCTCCGTCAACGCCTCACGTGCTTCGGGCTTGCTCACCCCAGTACGCCACGCCGAACGAGCTACTCTGTCAGGGCCCTGGCCCCTATCCCGAACGTCTCCTCCGCCTCGGCCGGCGTGCCAATACCGACCACCACGCCGTCAACACCCGGCACCGTCGCGATGTACTGCATGCCCTCCTCGGGCGCGATCCGGCCCATCGCCAGCGGCTTCATCGCGATGATCTTCTTCGACGATTGTCGGACGACCCCGAGCACCTGCTCCACACACGGGCACATCCGCCAGGCGATCTTGTTGATCGGCGTGTTGATCGCTGCGACGTCGAACTTCTCGGCCACCGGGATCGTCTCGCCGCCGTTGTGGGTGGACATGGCTGGCACAAACCCCTCCGCCCGGATCGCGCCCACTAGCTCGGAGAACTCCGCGGCGAACGTCCGCTCCGCCCGCCGGAAGAACGAGTCGGTGTTCTGCCCGTGCACCAGGCAGACCTGGCAGTTGACGCGCCGCAGGAAGTCGAGGTGCTCCTGGAAGCCGGGGTTGATAATCACGATGCTCGACATCTCCACACCGGTCTGCTCCTGAGCGGCCTCGATCGCCTGCGCAATGATGTCGCCGCGCGCATGACCAGTGCTGAGCATGATGCTCTTCACGCCTACGCCGACCGCGGCCACGACGATGTCGCGGATCGGCTCGAACGTCCGGAACCGCTCCTCGTACTCCTGCGCCCGGGCACGGCTGATGTAGGAGTACCCCAGGAAGGGGTTATGACCCAGAATGAGCCTGGTGAACGACCGATCTTCCACCTCGAACGTGGGAGGTGCAGTGGCGTCGCCCATCATGCAATCACCTTTCGTCGGGGGCTATCGCCCCGGAGTTCAGAGCCTTCCTGTCCCGACGGCTTGCCCTACGCAAACGACGGCACCTCTAGCCATTCGCCGCCGCGCATCGCGGACTCGTGAGCGATCAGGCCGGGAACCGTCATGTCCATCCCGCGGACCTCGTCAATCCGCGGCCTCTCCCCTCTTTCCAGCGACCGCAAGAAATCTTGGACGAGGGAATACTCGGCCGTGCCGTGCCCGCCGGCGCGCGCGGATTCGGGCAATGAGGGATCGGACAGGTGAACATCGATGTCCTCGTCGCGGTCCATCTCTCCCTCGATGTACAACCGTCCCCGGCCGGCCGGCCCGCCGCGGTCTGTCTCCGCGTAGCCCTTCGTGCCGTGCAGGCCGTAGTAGTGGATCGCCGGCTTCCGCGGGATGACCGAGCTCCGCAGGAGCTTGATGATCATGCCACGGTCGGTCTCCATCAGGGCCACCTGGATGTCTATCCCGCCGATGGGCGCTTCCGGCATCATGCGGTGCCCCTGCCCGGTTCCGCACGTCCGCACCACCCGGTCCCCCGTAATGTCGAGAAGCGGTCCGAGCGAATGGGTGCAGTAATGCAGCGGCGCGCGGGTGAAGCGCCACTTCTTCTCGCCCGTATTGCGGTCATATATGAGTTCGGGGATGGGATGCAGGTACTCGGCCTCGGCGTAGAATACCTCGCCCAGCTTGCCCGCCTCAACCATCGCCTTCCAGTCAGACACAAAGTGCCAGTAGATGCAGTTCTCGGCGAGCATGTACGTTTGACCCGTGCGCCGCACTGCCTCAACGATGCGGCCACAGTCCTCGACCGAGGTGGCGGCCGTCACCTCACTCAGGACGTGACAGCCGACCTCCATGGCGGCGATGGACTGCTCAGCATGGGCCGGCATGGGTGTGCCGACAAACACGATGTCCGGTCGAGTCTCGACAAAGTCTCCGTAGTCTGCAAAGCACGCAGAGTCGGGCAGGTTGAGCTGGCGCCCGAACCGCTCCAGGGCTTCCCGGGAGATGTCACACACTGCGGTCACTTCGCAGCGAGGCTCGTCCGCGAACAGCTTGCCATAGCCGGAGCCTCGCCCCACTCCCACCAGCCCGACGCGCCATCTTGGCTGCATTGGCTCACCATCCATTCTGGACTTGCGTACCGGGGTATGCCACGACAGCGACGCAACCTCTGCCGGCTCCGCGGCGAGCCCCGTGCGGTGCGGCTCGTAACGA
>CBFDAZ010000635.1:0-3616 GCA_965602825.1 uncultured bacterium | reverse complement strand
GAGGTGCACCCTCTCTCCGCGGTCAAGCGTATCTTCGTCAACGGCGGAACGGAGATTCTGGATTTCCGGCACACGTACAGTGGATGCATCTCGGGACGCGTGACGGACGCGAAGGGGTATCCGCTGCCCAACGTCAGCCTGCGGATGAGGAGCGAGTCGGTGGCTCCCGACATGATGGCAGCGACGGATGCGGACGGCCACTACGAGTCCAGCCACCTCCCACTGGCGACGTATTTCGTGTCGGCGACCCACCCCGGTTGCTGGCCGGCGTTACCCGTGGCTGTTGACGTGTCCGCGGACCGACCGGCGGTCGTCCCCGACTTTGTTCTCTACCCGGCGGCCGCGATCGAGGGCCGCGTGATCCGGGCCGCGCGGATGGAGAACGAGTGGCAGGCCGACAGGCCGCTCATCGAGATCTGGGCACCCACGCACCGGGTGAGGAACATGGGCCCGACCTCGGTTAGGGCCACCGGCGCATTCGGCACGCAGCCCCTTGACCCGGGAACGTACGTGATCAAGGCCCGCCTGCCCGATTCGGCAAGGGACTCCTGGGCCGAGTCGGAACCCGTGGCCGTAAGGGAGGGTGAGGTGGCTGAGAACGTGATCGTTGAGCTGCCGTTGGATGAAGGCATGTGAACGTGACTGACGCCCCCTCGCGCTTCATCCATCCCCCAACTGCAAGCATCCCCGCTAACATCCCTCGCTCAAGCCTCAGCAATCCATGCGCCAACTCCTCAAGGCAGCGCTGCCTCTGGGCAGAAGGGTGTCCCTCCGAAGAAGTCCATCCAGCCCTGAATCTGGGGCCTGGCTGCAGCTGGGGTGCACGCGCCGCTGCCGACGTTAGCCACTGGGTCCCTGGTCCGAGAGCAGCCCCGGCAGCCATTCGAATACGTAACACTCGAGTGGGCTCGCCGGGTTGGCGTGGGCTGGTAGAGAGAAGCTGCCCGGAATCCGTTGCCGCTGTTACCGGGGCGCGTGGGTCCACACACCGGCGGCGGACGCTTCCCGAGCTGGCGGTGAAGGTCGTGATCGCCGGCCTGGGGAACCGTTAGAGCGGGCCGTGGGTGAGGGTGGGAGCGCAATGCACCCGGAACCAAGTGGCGCATGCCCGCGCCGAAGAAGGACCCCTGTGTGGCCGCGAGTGACCCCACGCAAGAAGTAGCCCTGAGTCGTGATATGGGCCTGCTCGACATAACGATGATCGGCATCGGAGCCATGGTCGGTGCCGGCATATTCGTGCTCACCGGCATCGCGGCCGGCAAAGCGGGTCCGGCTTTGATCATCGCCTTCGCACTCAACGGCGTCAGTGCCATGTTCACCGCCCTGGCCTACGCGGAACTGGGCTCGTGCTTCCCGCAGGCCGGCGGCGGCTACCAGTGGGTCGCTGAGGCGTTCCCCGGCAGGATGGCCTTCCTGACCGGGTGGATCTCCTGGCTCGCGAACTCAGTCGCCTGCTCCCTATACGTGCTGGGCTTCGGGGCGTACTTGGGCGAAATCTCCAGGGATATTCTGCTGCACGTCCTTGGGCAGGGCTCGATGCTGGCGGAACTGGCCGCGCACGACCTGTTCACGAAGACGGCCGGGGTGCTCGTGTGCGCGGCATTCGTCTACATCAACTTCCGCGGTGCCTCTGAGACCGGCAAGGCCGAGACGATAGCAACCCTGGCCAAGCTGATCATCTTGGCTCTGTTCCTCGGCTCGGGTCTCTGGGCGCTCTCCCACAAGCCTGACTGGTCCGCGGCGTTCGTGCCCTTCTTCCCCCGCGGCTGGGGCGGCGTGTTCACCGCCATGGGGCTTACCTACATCGCCTTCGAGGGGTACGAGATCATCGCCCAGAGTGGTGAGGAAGTCCGGAACCCGCGACGCAACATCCCGATGGCGATCATCATCTCGATACTGGTCGTCATCCCTATCTACTGCGTGGTCGCGTTCGTCTGCATCGGTGCCGTGACGCCTCCCCCAGGCGAGACTGTGTGGGAGAACCTTGGTGAGCTTGGCGAGTTGGGCGTGGTCGAGGCGGCGCGCCAGTTCATGCTTGGGGGCAGGTTCATCGGAGGACTGATACTGCTGCTCGGCGGGTTGTTCGCCACGATATCGGCCCTCAACGCGACCGTCTACTCGTCCTCTCGCGTGTCCTTCGCCATGGGGCGCGATGGCAATCTGCCCAAGGCCTTTGCCTCGGTGCATGAGCGCCGCCGCACACCGCACGTCGCCGTGCTTGTCTCAGGGGCTCTGATCGCCTTCATGGCGGTGGCTTTGCCGATCGCGGACGTGGCCGCCTCGGCGGCGGTCATGTTCCTGACGATGTTCGCCCTCGTGAACCTCTCGGCGATCGTCTTGCGCCGCCGACGTCCGGATCTGAAGCGCAGCTTCCGCGTCCCCCTCATGCCTTACATTCCGGCCGCCGCCGCCATCACCAGCCTCGGCCTGACGGTGGCGCTGTTCGTCGAGAGTCCGAAGGCCGCGATCGTTACGGCCGTCTGGCTGGCCGTCGGTCTGCTGGTTCATCGCTTGTTCGCCCGCCAACAGGCCATCGAGAGACGGCGCCGGGCTCCGGTGGTCTTCGAGAGGGCCCCCGTGCACACCAGCAAGTACCGGGCGTTGGTGCCTCTCGCCAGGCCGGAGCACGTGGACGACCTGATGCTGGTCGGGGCTGCCCTCGCTCGGCACAACCAGGGCGA
The DNA here is from genome assembly GCA_965602825.1 of uncultured bacterium. GTDB lineage: Bacteria > Armatimonadota > Zipacnadia > Zipacnadales > VGFC01 > CBFDAZ01. The sequence continues at coordinate 935 of CBFDAZ010000635.1, read as the reverse complement.
GGTTGCGGCCCTGAACGTCATTACCGTTCCGGAGATCCTGCCGATCGAGGAGGCGTTGCGGTTCCAGGAGTCGGCTGAGACGATCCTGGACCAGGCCCAGAAGGCGGCACAGAGGCATGGCGTTCCTGTTCGGGGTCTGGCGCGGGCGGGGCACCAGGTTCAGCGCGCCATCCTCGACACCATTCTCGAGTACGAGGTGGACATGACTGTGGTCGGCTGGCGCGGTTGGACCGGTACGCAGGACAAAGTCATGGGCACGGTGCTGGACCCCCTGGTACACCAGGGCCACACGGACTTGGCGGCCGTCAAGCTGGTCAGCCCATTGTCCGAGGTCCGCCGCATCCTCGTAGGCATCACGGGTAGTCCCCAGGCCCGGCTGACAGCGCACGTAGCGAAGGCGATCGCGTCTTTGACCGGTGCCAAGGTGGATTACGTCCACTTCTACCCGCCTGGTGAGGACGACCCGGCGTCTGCTGTGGAGTTCTGGTCCAACAACACCGACCCCGAGCTTCGCATACCGGTTCAGACGCGCGAAGCCAAGTCTCCGACCGCCGGTCTGATTGAGGCGGCGAAGGAGTGTGACTTGCTGATCCTGGGAGCGGCGCCCGAAGGGATCGTGCAGCATCTGTTTTTCGGCGCGAGCACCCGCGAGGTGGCGAGCCAGGTCAAGAGCTCGGTGATCATGGTGAGGCAGTACGAGGGCCGAGCGCGGAAGATGTTCCGCGAGATTCTCAGTCCGATCCCCGAAGAGGAACGCCGCGAGGTCGACTACGGCGACGAAACGTGACCGCGCGGGCCGCGCCTCTCAAGCTCGCGCGAGCTGCAGGGCGTCTTGGAGGGTGTTCGCGCTCCGCGCGTTGGCGTCCGGATCGCCGTTCGACACGTACCCGGTGGCCCTGGCCTGGAAGGCGGCACTACCGACTACTTCCAGTTCT
>CBFDAZ010000634.1:0-3620 GCA_965602825.1 uncultured bacterium | reverse complement strand
GGGGCCGGAGCGCGCAGGGGTCGGCCCCTCACGCCCGGAGTACATCGCTCTTGCTCTGACAGGACGCCGAGTATGACACGGCCGCAAGGAGGCTCGTAAACCTTGCGGCTGTGTCTGTTTGCGGCGGGCCTGGCGATGGGCTGCTTGCCGGGAGCTGCCCAAGGCACTCCCCGTTCCTGGCTGCGCTATGAATGAAGCGGTGAGGACGCAAAGCGGCGGATGACGACCTCGTCGATGGCGGCCTTGGGGGGTAGAGAGGCGAGGAAGACGGCGAGGCGGGCGAGCCACACACGCACGCTGCCCGGCCGCTCCGGATGTCGCGGAACCACCATGTGTCCTCCGCTAGGACCCGCTTGTGCGCGGCATGCTGGCGCTGCGGCGCTAGTTGTCCGCGCCGTCGGCCGGTGCGTCCGCCGGCGGGTGGTCGTAGTCGCAGTAGTGCAGCCGGTTCCGTACCCAGCCCAGTAGTGCCTGATCACCCGTCTCCTGCGCCGCCGTCAGCATCGCCTCGCGTTCGCGCCGCGTGGCGCGCCACTTTGCGTACGCGGTGAGCGTCGGGAACTGATAGAGCAGCGGGAAGTCCGGGCAGGCGACAGCCAGCCGATCCATCTTCTCCATCAGCAGACGCATGGGCTCTCCATCGTAAGCGCCCCAGTACGCCCAGTACTGGATCTCGCAGAAGGCCACATAGGGCTCGTACACGCTCCGCGCAAACCGCTCTCGTCGGGCCTCTGCCTCGTCGCCAAAACGGAATACCTCCTCGAACGAGACGAGCGCCAGCGGGCAAGTGGACTTCCTGCGACGTTCAACAAGGTAGTCGGCGAGCTCGCGATCGGCCTCGGGCGGCTCCGTTACATTCACCCACCCGGCATCAGCCTCCAGCGTACCCTCCCACACGCCCTCCGGGGGCTGGCCGGCCGGCGGCCAGCCGACCAGCATCTCGCGGCGCGCGGCGTAGTCGAAGGTGATGTGGTAGCGTCCAGGCTCGTCGAGCGGATAGAAATCGCTGAACTCGATCCACATGTAGGCTGAGCCGCGGGCGGGGATCTCCCACGGCAGCCGGAGGTCCGGCACCTCGGAGTAGCCGGTCCTGATCCACCACGGGTAGTCGTAGAGCGCCGGGATGAAGACCGTCTTGCCTTCGGCCGTGGTGCGAGGCACCGGATCGCCGTTCTCATCGAGGACTGTGAAGGAAAGCTGCCAGTCGCCCTCGCGAAGATGCCTCACGTACGGCGGCACCACGACCATCCGCTCACCGGTCGGGTTCCGCATCTCCAGTCGCACCAGAATCGGCTCCTGGAGCGCCACCTGGCGCTTCCAGATATCGGCCGAGAAGACGGGGGCCGCATCCTGAGCGCTGGCGAGCGCCAGGGCTTGGGTGGCCGCGAACAGAAGGGACACCAGGGCGCCTACCGGCTGTCTCTCGCCTGCTGGCCCCCTCATGGTTCCACCTCCAGGGGGGCGGCGTGTCCGAAATCCGGGGACACCGTGCCCATTTCTCTCGCCCCCATGGCCCGCAGCGGGGACTAGACTATGCTCACGGTCTATCCTGCGCGGACGTACCAGCACGTTCCCTCCACATTGGTAGGGTGTTCCCCGATTTGCAGACGGCGGTCACTGTCACTCGTTCGGGCGAACTCGGCGGCAAGTCTCGGTCCATTGCCACAGTTCGAGTTCGACCCACTGAACAAACTCTAGATCCTGAACGTCGCGGAGCGCCGCGCGAAGTGCAGCTTCCGCCCGACGCACGCGTTCCGGCGCCTCCCAGGGCCCGTTCTCCGCCATCAGGGAAGGCCAGCAGGCCGCCGTGACCGACTTCCACGCCCCGACCAAGGGCGCAAGCCTCAACCTGTAGTTCAGGGGGAAGGTAGGCCATTGGCCAACGAAGCGGTCCGCCTCAGCCTTGAGCTTGGCATCCTCCTCGGGAAAAGCCGCCATCGCAATAAGGCCTCGGTAGATCCGGAAGAACTCAGCGTACGGCGCATATGAGGTGTCGGGATATCGCTTGCTGAACTCTGCGACCATCCCAAACAAGGGCAATGGATCCGAAGATAAGACGGCGCCTCCGCCCTGTGTGCGCTTGGTCAAAAGCCATTGCGCCGCCTCGGCGTCCCGCCCTTCTGGCTCCGTGACGGTAAGCCAGCCTGCATCAGCATCGACATCACGAACCCACAGTTGGGCAGCCAGGGGCTCCGCATCTTCGGCGCTGCCCAGTAGCATCTCCGGGTCGGGCCGGTAGTGGAACGTTATGTGGTACCTCCCAGGGCTCTCGAGTGGGTAGAACTGGGTCAGGTCGTACCACATGTACGCGGTGGAGTGTGCATCGACCCGCCACGGCGACCGAGGCGCCGGAGTCGCGTGGCCCCCGCCACCTCTGGGCATCCACCACACGGTGCCGTAGGCCACTGGCTCGGAGCCGTTCCCGCCCTCCCAGCCGTTAGGCACTGCCGAGCCGTCCGCACCGGTGACAGTCAGCGTTAGAGGCCAGTAGCCGCGCTGGTAGCAGTTCATGTAGGGAGGAACCATCGCCACCGGCGCCCGGGAGTCATTCCGAATCTCCACTCTCACAAGCACAGGCTCCATCACCAACGTGTCGCTCTTCCAAAGGTGTGCTGCCAACTGGGCAGTGTTCGCCGACACAGGACGTGGGGCCAGTACCGCCAAGACGGACAGCCACACCGGACAAGAGAGCACTCTGTTCACCCCTTCCGCCTGGTTGGCCTAGCGTATCGGATCGTCCTTCGCGGCCACGTCATCCCTGAGGTCCCGCGGGTCAACCCCCGGGGCGCAGGGCCCGCCGAACTGAGCATACCCGTCGCCTCGCCTATCGTAGAAGAAGGGGTCGGGTGGCACCCCATCCCTGTAGAGCATGATGCACCCCCGCTCTTCCGGAAGCGCATCGGCGGGCAAGTCGGGGAACAGGTTCGCGTGGTCAAGGTGCCCTTCCCCGAAGTCCATCATGCCAAAGACGTGTCCGCATTCGTGCACGAGTGTCTCGGGTGGACCAATAGACTGCTCGTAGACCAGCACATGGACGGTTCCCCGCACTCGCTCCCCCTCGGCATGGGGGTACACACTTGAGTAGCCGTCGATGAAGTGGAAAACGTTGTCATCGGCATGGTCGAAGTAGGTGGCGAGAGCGATAGCATGCCGCCCGTTGTTCTGCACGTCGAACGCTCCGCAGAAAGGGAACACCCCAAGGCCACCAGGATAGGGCGCGAATCGTACGAAGCCCCTTGCCTCACCAAAAGCAGAAGCAAGAAGCGATCCGTCGATAGTGTCCCAGTATGTCTCCCACAATCCCACCGCTGCGGCGAGCATAGGTGAGAAGGAGTACCCCTCTCTGATGGGCGGATCGATCGTCAGCCTATGGTCGTCGGGGTCCGTCGTGTCGCGCCCGACGATCGTGTACTGCAGATTGACGTCGCCTCGCTGGTGCCGCTGGTTGCCGCCGTCGCAGATCATGACCTGCACCTGGCCGCCCAAGCCGCTGGCGTCCTCGACGTGGATCACGGTGTCCCCCTGCTGTGCCCCTTGAGTGACAAACGTCCCGTTTAGGAACATGTGATCCCGTTCATAGTAGATCAGCTTCCAGGCCGTGAGCGTGTGACTGGCCTTCT
>CBFDAZ010000633.1:0-3689 GCA_965602825.1 uncultured bacterium | reverse complement strand
CAAGGCCCAAGATGGGGCTTCCGGCCTGGGAGGTGCGCGACCGACGGTCCCAGAACCTGGTGGGTGAGAAGGGACCTCAGTTGGTCGGGCAGCGATGTGGCGTGTCCGGCAGCGGGAGGCGTTACCGATGCGGCTGACAAGCGCCGCAGTGGTCCTCATCCCGGTCACTGCTGCAGCGCAGTCGATCGTGCTGGACGGCTTCGAGCGCGACGATCCATCGCCCTGGCGCTATTCCGGCCCGGGGGATCTCTCGATCGTGGCGGGCCGCGCGCCCGGCTCCGATGGTCAGAAGGTCATGCGGCTGGAGACCACGGCCGCGCTCCGCGACAACCGGATATGGTGGGGCGAGCTCCGGCTCGGGGTGCCGCCGGTGACCGACTGGGGTGAGTACCACTTCCTGACCTGTTGGGCCCGGGCCTCGGGGCACCGACGCGTCCACGCCCTGGCCCTCTACCTCGAGAACGGTGGCAAACGACTCGAGAGCCACCACGTTGTTCTGCCTCACGCAGAATGGGCCCGCGTCGTCTATCCCGTCACCCACTTGCTGCGCGATGGGATCAGCATGGTCTTCTTCTCTCACTCCGCCGCAGGTGGGCTGCCCGGCGAGGCGCTCGACGAGGTCTATGAGTTCGACGATCTGCGGCTGGAGGGCGGCCCGCCGGCACCGATGGCAGGCTGGGCGGTGCCTGCCGGCCTGGCGGCCTTCTCACACGTTGGCTATGCTCCCGACGAGCCCAAGCGGATCTTCCTCCCGCCCGGTACGCCAGGACCGGCCGTGCTCAGCCGCCAGGACGGCGCCGAGATCCGACGGGTCGAGCTGTCGGCAGACCGGTGGGGCAATCAGGTTGCCGATCTATCCGATCTGACGCAGCCCGGCACGTATGTCCTCTCAGCGGGTGAGGTGACGACCGAACCGTTCAGTGTTGCTCCGGACGCGTGGGAAGAGCCGTGCCGGGCGGTGATGCGCTTCATCTACGAGATGCGGTGTGGGGGCGAAGTGGTAGACGAGCAGGTCGGCCACCCGCCCTGCCACCTGGACAACTGCAAGCCGCGCGTGCCCGAGAACACCGATCCGGAGCACTGGCCCCTCGCGCAGCGCCATCTGGAGGAGCTGGGGGAGTGGTTCGACCTCGTGGGCGGCTGGCACGACGCCGGCATCGTCGATCAGTACACGGGCAATACGGGTCTGATGACTTACGCCCTGGCGCTGCTTGCCGACAGCCGCCCATCGGTCGCGGACGAGGCATTGGCGGAAGCAATCTGGGGCGGGCGCTGGTTGGTGAAGGCGACCTTGCCGACCGGAGAGCTTGTCATGCATAGCAGCGCGCAGGTCCGGTGGACGGACAACCAGCCCCGCACGGATGACGACCGCTTCGCCGACGTCCACGGCTGCTGGCCCGACCACGCCATGAAGGCCGTCGCGGGCATGGCGAGACTGATGCGGAGCCTCGGCCAACAGGAGCCGGAACTGCGGGAGGACCTCGCGTCAGCCGTCCGGCGTGCCGTGCATCACTTCCACACCGACATCTACCCCGGCTATAGCGGAACCACCTTCCAGTTCACCTCGTGGGGCGCTCTGGCCGGGATCGAGGCCTATGACGCGCTGGATGACGACGAGGCGCGGGCCTTTGCGCTCTTCTGCCTGGAGCGCCTGGTGAGCTGTCAGGATGAAGGGAACGGCTTCTTCTACGCGACCATCGGCCGCGACCGGCCGTTCCGGTTCGTACACGGCCAGGCTATCGGCATCCTGGCGCTGGTCAGAGCGTGTGAGGCGCTTGGCGAACACGAGAACGCGCCCCGGTGGAGGCGCGCCGTCGAGCTGTGGTGTGACCGGTACGGAGTGCCGATGAGCGGCCTCTGCGGCGGGTATGGCATGATGGCCTTCGGCCTCTACAACGACGACGAGGACGAGGCCTACCAGGGCCAGGAGAGTTGGTGGGCCCGTCCCTACGACCCGGAGACGTTCGCTTCGTGGACTGCAGGTCCGGAGGTGAGTCGGATCGCCGGGAGGCGCGTGCGGCTGTTCGGCGCCCACCGAGGCGGCAACAACCGCTACCTCTGCGCCAACGCGGCAGCTCTCCGGGCGGCCGGGAGGCTGCTGGGGCGTGACGACCTGCACCGAATCGCCGATGACCAGTTGCAGTGGATTCACGGACGCAACCCGCTCTCGCAGTGTCTCATCTCCCACGTTGGTCATCGGTCGCCACTGGCCTACCAGCCCATCATCGGTGACGTGTTTGGCGCGATGTACCAGGGCATCGGCAGCCGAGATGGGAACACACCCTTCCTGTCGCCGAACTGCCACCATACACAGAAGGAGATCTGGGGCGTTTGTGGGGGGCTCTACCTGCTGGCCGTCGCGCAAGCGCCGTGACGAAGATGCCACCCATGCACACGGGACCGCCTCGAAGATTCGCCGTTCCCGGGAGCGCCGGCACCCTTGCCGGCTGTGGTGGCCGCCGTCCTCTTCATCGTTTCCGGGTGCCGCAACGCGGCATGGAGGCCTGCTCCGAAGATTTGGGCGTCGTTGGTGCCGACGGGTCTCCAGGCCCGTCGGCGTAGCGGCCCGCAAGCCGTCGGCAGAACGCCTATCTTCATGGTTTCCGGGTGAGCCCGCGCTCATGTCCAACTGCTCCGAAGATTTGGGATTCGCCCGTGCCCGTGGGTCTCCCGACCCGCGCCGTTCCAGTCGTTCGTGGGTCGGGCCCCTGACCTTCGTCCCGCGACGGCGGGACGGAGTCGGGGTGCCGTCCCGAAGGGGTCAGGCATTTCCCAACCCGGCGCCGTTTGCTCGTGCTCTCAGAAAGGAGTCCTGACCAATGTCTGATGTGCGAGAGAGCTGCGGACCCCCGCGTGCCCGGCGGTGGGAGGGTGTTCGCGAGATGGACGCGTACTGGTGGAGCTTCCTCAACGAAACCCTCGACAAGGAGCCCGTACCGGCTCGGTCCTCCGTGACTCCCGATGTCGCGAAGGCCGGTCAGCCGGACGTGTGGCGTGTATCGATCGCCCTGGAGACGCAATCACTGGGGCCAGGCTCGCACCTGACTATCGAGGTCCCGTCGTACTGGCAGCTCGATCTGGGCAGGCCGGTCAGGATACACCCGACAGTCCTGCACCTGGCTCCGGCAGGTGATGTCACCCCCGGCTATGGCTGCGAGGTCCGCGCCGAACTGCCGCAAGGTGTGGGGCACGACCTGGCGGTGAGCCACGCCTCATACTCGCACATCATCGACATCGCGGTCACGTCCGGCGAAGTCCAGCCCGGCGAGGAGGTCGTCGTCTGGTTGGGGAGCCATGAGGCCTCCAGGCTGCGCGCGCAGGCCCATGCGCAGAACGCCGTGTTCCACACCTTCGTGGATGTGCGAGGAGACGGTGACTACCAGCCCCTGTCAGCCTTCCCCGCGGTAGACGTGATCGGCTCCCGCGCCCGCATGTTGAGGCTCGTGATCCCGTCGGCCGTTGGGCCTGACGAGGCGTTCGAGGCGCACGTGTCCGCCGTGGACCTGAAGGCCATGAACCCGGCCTCAGGCTACTGCGGCGAGGTCGAGATCCGCGATGACCGGGGCGACTCGCTCGTGGCGGGCCCCGTCCTCCTCGATGACGAACGGTGCGCCGTCAAGAGAATCCAGGTGCGACCTCCCGCCGAAGAAGGCACCCTCTTCCTGACCGCGATCGACCGGGATCATGCC
>CBFDAZ010000632.1:0-3705 GCA_965602825.1 uncultured bacterium | reverse complement strand
GCTCTTCCGCTGCAAGGTCCCGGTGACCGAGACGCGGACCGAGATCGTCGCCGAGTCGCCCGACGGGAGCAAGGACAGCGTCACGGTCCTCTGGGATCGCGGGAGCCGGAAGCGCTACCGTTTCTCGCTCGACGACAACGTCCGCTTCCTGAGCGACATCGCCCGCGAGCCGGAGTCGTTCGCCAGTCTCTTCGACCATTGGTACCTTGGCTTCTGGCGGCAGATGCACCAGGAGTACGGCACGAAGGTGCATGTCAACATCTACTACCAGGAGTGCTGGGGCGTGCTGCCCGAGGGCCAGGAGCCGTGGTTCAACCTGACGATCATGCCCGACACCTACCGCGATGAATGGCAGGCGAACGCGGACTGGCTGCGCCTGACCTTCCACGCCCTCGAGGACAAGCCCGACCGCATCTACCAGGATGCCACCTACGCCCAGATGGCCCGCGACTACGAACTGGTGGTCAACGAGATCAAGCGCTTCGCCGGCGAGGAGGTGCTCAGCACCTTCACTACCGTCCATTGGGCCGAGGCCCCCCGCGAGGCCTGTCAGGCGCTGCGGGACCGGGGCGTCGAAGGGCTGCTCGGGCTGTTCGTGACCTCGGCGCCCGACAGCAGCCATACCCGCTACTACCTGTCGCCCGAGATGGGCGCGCACATAGCCGGCCGCGAGGCCTGGAAGGACTTCGAGACGGACATCGTCTTCATCTCATGTGACGCCGTGGTCAACGGGCTGGCTTTGGACGGGGTGAAGCCGCACCTCGACGGGGTCGAGGCCGACCCCCACACGGCCGACATGATGGAACTCCTCATCCACGAGCAGTACTTCCGCCAGGAGCTGACGCACCATCAACCGGATGTGCTCGACAAGGTGCGGGCGGCGATCGAGTGGGTGAGTGACCGCGGCTACGAGCCCACGTTCTGGCAGGAAGGGCTGCTGGACAAGATCCGGGAGTAGACGAGGCAAGCAGGACCTCTTCCGCCCGATCTCGTATTCAGCAACAACATGCAGCAGAGCCGACCAGGCATCATGGCCATACAGCCACGACGGGCAGACAGCACCTGACTACCAGCTCACCGGGGGAGGTCCGACGATGCCGACGGTCTCCGGGGTGTTGAGGCAGCTTGCCCAGGAAGGGAAGCTCGTGGTCGGCAGGGGTGCGGCGGACGACGAGGCGCAGGACCCGGAGGAGGTTCTCCGGGCTCTGGCGGAACCCGACCTGCGCGAGGCCGTCGTGCTCGAGCAGAGCGATGGCACGGAAGAGGTCCGTCTGGTAGAGGATGGGATCATCCTCACCGATGGTAAGCCGCTGTTCCGGGTGATTGAGGCGAGCAACGAATGATGCTGCTTGCGCAGTCCGATCAACGCCCGGCACGGCTGCCGTGCAGCAGCACAACACTCCGCCAGAGGGACAGATAGACGGTCCGTGGGACTCCGACGTGAGGTGAGCAATGGACAGCAAGCAAAGCCGCAGGGACTTTCTTCGGAAAGCCGCGACGGGCGCGGCGACCATCGTCATGCCCCATGTGGTGGCGGGCCGCGCTCTGGGGGCCGAGGACAAGGTGGGCGCCAACGACCGGCTCAGCATCGGGGTGATTGGCTGTGGCGGGATCTCCCGCGGTCACCGAGGGTGGGCCAAGAACAACTCGGCGACCGAACTCGTCGCCGTCTGCGACGTCGATACCGAGCGGCGGGAATCGGCGCGGGAGCAGGCCGGTGAGGACTGCACGGCCTACACTGACTACCGCGAAGTCCTCGACCGCGATGACATCGACGCGGTATTCGTGTTAACGCCCGACCACTGGCATACGCTGATCTCGATGGATGCGTGCCGGGCCGGGAAGGACGTCTACTGCGAGAAGCCGCTGACGCTGACCATTGACGAGGGCAAGCGCCTGGTGGCGGCCGTGCGGCGATACGGCCGCGTGTTCCAGACCGGCAGCCAACAGCGCTCGAGCTGGGAGTTCCGCCTGGCGTGCGAGCTGGTTCGTAACGGACGCATCGGCAAGGTCCATACAGTGCGGGTCGTCATCGGGGGCGCGCCCGGCGGGGCATGGGAACCCGACGAGGATCCACCCCCGGGCCTGGACTGGAACATGTGGCTTGGGCCGGCGCCCTGGTCGCCCTACAACAAGCTGCGCCACCCTTACAACTTCCGCTGGTTCTACGACTACTCGGGCGGGAAGATGACCGACTGGGGCGCCCACCACAACGACATCGCCCAGTGGGGGCTGGGGATGGATGGGAGCGGCCCGGTGTCGATCGAAGGCACCTGCGTCTTCCCCACGGAGGGGCTGTATGATGTCGCGACCAGCTTCGAGATCACCTATCAATACGCGACCGGCCAGCGGGTGATCTGCTCCAGCGAGGGCCGGTTCGGCGTCACCTTCGAGGGCAGCGACGGCTGGGTGTGGGTGACCCGAGGCGACATTGAGACCTCCCCGGCGGACCTGCGGCACGAGACTTTCGGGCCCGGCGATGAACGGCTGTACCACAGCGGCAACCACCACCAAAACTGGCTCGACTGCATGCGTACACGCGAGCGGCCTGTCTGTGACGTGGAGATCGGACACCGGTCGGTGACGGTCTGCCACCTCGGCAATATCGCCCTGCGAACCGGGCGCAAGCTGCAGTGGGATCCTGGACGCGAGGAGTTCGTTGACGATCCCGCCGCCAACCGCTGGCTCAGCAGGCCCTACCGCACGCCCTGGCACCTGTGAAGGAGACGTGTGATGACCGCACCAGCAAGACTCATGCTGCTGTCCATGGTTGCACTGTGCGTTGCGGGTGCCGTCGCTCAAACGGGCGACGTAGAGGGGCTGATAGCGGACCTGTCGAGTGAGGATGCGGACCTGAGACTGTCGAGCGCCCGCGAACTGGGGGAGCTTGGCCCGGAGCCGCTGGCGCGGTTGCTGACGCTGGTGGTGGGCGACGACCAGCGTGTAGCGGCCGGGGCGCGGGTGGCCGTGGGTGTGCTGGTGCACAACTTGGCCGCGCCCGGCGCTCCTGAGGGACGCAAGGCTGCGGCCCGGACGCTCCTGGAGGCCGCGACGGGTGAGGGTCGGGTTGGTCTGCGGCGCTTCGCGCTGCGGCAGTTGGCATGGGTCGGCGATGACGACTCGGTGCCGGGGCTGACGGATCTTCTGGGCGATCCGGAGGTGGCGGAAATGGCGCGGTACGCCCTGGCGCGGATCCCCGGCGCTGCGTCGTTACAGGCGTTGGCGGAAGCGGTCGAGTCGGCCGACCCACCGGCCAAAGTCGGCCTCATCAACGCGCTGGGCCTGCGGGGCGTTCCGCCCGCCGTCCGGACACTCGCGACCGCACTGGAAGATGGCGATCCCGCCGTGCGGATGGCGGCGGCGCAGGCGATGGGGCAGATCCCCGCGACTGAAGGCATTGAGCTCCTCCTGACGGCGATGACTCGCGGTGAGGACGACGAGCGTGCCGTCGTGCGGGACGCATACCTGCGGCTGGCGGACATGCTGCTGGCCGCCGGGCATAGCGCTGAAGCCCAGCAGATGTACGACCGCATCTACGCCGACTTCCCGTCGATCCCCGAGCGGTGTGCGGGGCTGGCCGGACTGGCGCGAGCGTCGGGCAAGGCGGCCCTGCCGCGCCTCATCGAGGCCGTTCGGGATGGCCCGCCCGACCTGCGCGGCGTCGCGAAGTACGCGCTGGCCGAGATCGAGGAGGCGAGCGTGACG
>CBFDAZ010000631.1:0-3707 GCA_965602825.1 uncultured bacterium | reverse complement strand
GGCTACGTCACGGTGGCGAATGCTGAGGCGGACAACCTCGACGTCACGATGCACGGGTGGGCGCCGGAAGGGATGTTTCCGCGGGGAGCGCAGCGGAGCCCGACCACCTGGTTGCCTCGACCCCCGCGACGCTGGTGGGGGGCGAGGCCTTTGAGCGTGAGTAGGCCGGGCTATGGGGCTGGCGCGCCGAAGAGCATCAGGGCACGCCTGGTGACGGTCACCGCCTCCACCTTGCCCGTCGATGCCCCCTCGCTCCAGGCGATCAGACCGCGCCGCACGGGAAGGGTGAACGACCGCACCGCGGTGAGCGGAGTGCCGTCCGCCGGTCCTATTGCCAGGGAGCTATCGTCTTCGGCATCCGGAGGCGGCTCGGTCACCCCTGTCAGCCGCTTCAGGATCCCGCCCTGAGTGCCGACATTCCGGGCGCGGACGGTCATGCCACCGACGCCCGGCACGGGCGATGACGTGACGCCAAGCTGCGCCTTGAGTGTCTTCCACTCCGGCTCGATGACCTTGCCTTCCCCATCCCGCTGCAGGGCCATGCACACCCACACGATCGCTCCGACCGGGGGCGGACGGCTGCCGGTCTCGTACTGGATCTGACAGACGATCTCCTCCAGCCCCAATGTGACGAGGTGGACCTCGCTCAACGGACTGTCGGCGGGCTTGACGGTGTAGGCCAGTCTCTCCGAGGTCGGTGACCACAGCGGCTGAGAGGCTCCGCCGAAGTCATGGTTCCCGATGTCCCCGCGTGGCAGGACACGCCTCTGGTTCGGCTGCTCGGGAGTGCCGATCCACAGGCCATCGTGTCGGCAGGAAGCCACCAGATCTCCCGCGGGCGAGACACCGTCAGGCTGCAGAGAGCTGGCCTGCGCCAGAAGGTTGGCTTGGTCCTCGGGAGGTACGTTTGATGCGATGCCCGTCGTGACATCGATCAGGAAGTACTCGGTCAGCCCGTCCGCGCCGACGGTGCCGACGATGACACAGCCCATTCTGGAGGCCCTGCGCAGAACCGTCCCCACGCCGGCGACGGTCGCCATCAGCGGCGCGGGCTCACCGGCGACCGAGTCATAGATGCAGAGCGCCGTGTAGTCTCCTTGCGGTCGAAGAGCGACGATCCGTTCGGGCTCAGGCAGCCACACGACTGGCGAGGCGGCCTCGAAGGGTGCGACCCCCGCCAGGGGGGCGCAAGTCCCCGCGCGAGAGTCAAAGACGGCCAACCGGGCTGTTTGCGCACCCGACGGCCCCACGGGCCCCCGCTGCCAGCACACGACCCGGAAGCCATCCGGCGACAGCGCCATCCGGGGCGACACGACCTGGGGGACAGCGATCGCAGGCCTCCCGTCCACGGGCGCCGCCACCACCAGCGGACCGCCATCCGCGCCGCGCCCCGCAGCAATGAGGGACGAGCCGTACCCCGACCAGTGGAGCTCCGGGGCCGCGAGCGTGGCCACGGGCCGATCCTCCAGCGCGACCAGCCGGGGGAGATCCTCGACCCCAAGCGGCCACGCCAACCCGTGCAGCCCGAGGAGTGCGGCTGCCACCAGAAGCGGCCGCGCAACGGCCGTCCCGGCGCGTGTTGGCGTACCCAGAGCGCCACGCTTGGCTTCGGCTGCGGGCGCGTTAGTCAAAGGACTCGTCCACCTCCTGTTTGAGAAAGTGACGGCCGCACTTGGGGCAGACGGGGTGAGGCCCCAGGATGTCCTTCCATGGCGCCAGTCGGCGGAAATCGATGCGACCACATTCGGTTCGGCAATTCGGGCAGGTCAGTCGCCACGCCAGGCGCAGGACGACCAGCAGCACATAGAGGGCGGCCACCAGGCCCGCGATGAGCGCGGCCTGATGATCGGTCGCCCCCGTGACCGTCGCCACCCAGAAGACCAAAGCGCACAGCGCGGCGAACAGCACTCCCAGCACAATGTAGTACAGCACTACCCCCGGCAAGCCCATCGGCTGTTGATACCACTTGCCTTCGGGCCTGGCCCGGCGGCCGGCACGGACGCGAACCTGAAGATCCGTGCTGTGGCGAACGCAGGTGTTGCAGACGGTCCGGCCCGAGCCGAAGATGGCGCGTAACTCGTGCTGCGCGTCCACCGGAGCCAGGCACGCCATGCAGATCGGTCGCCCACACTCCGAACAGAACGCCACCGACGGCCGCTGCGGATGGTTGAAGCACTTCAACAGCGATGCGACCGACCCCAGGTCTGCCGCGAGATCGGCCGGCGCCTGGCCCAACCGACGCTGGGTGTCGTACTCCGCCCGCCGCGTCGGGTCGCTCAGGACCTGGTAAGCCAGGTTCAACTCCAGCATCTTCCGCTCGGCATCCAGGCGCTCCTCCGGAGGATGAACGTCCGGATGGTACCGGCGAGCCAGGAACCGGTAAACGCGGTCCACCACCTCCGGGATGGCCTTCTCGTGCACCATCAGTACTTCGTAGTAGTCTCGCAAGACGGCATCTACTCCGGCTTGGCGTCCAGGACGAACCGCTCAATCGCCTCCGCGACGCCGTTGTCGCCAGGTTGGGTCACGTAATCGGCCACGGCTCGCACTTGCTCCGGCGAGCCGGCCATCGCGACGCCAATGCCCGCCGCCTCGAGCATGGTCTGGTCGTTGATCATGTCCCCGCATGCCATCGTCTCGGCCAGCGGAACGCCAACATGCTCGGCGACCGCCTGAAGAGCGCGTCCCTTGGTCGCGGTCTTGCTGAGGTACTCGACATATCCCGGCAAGGATCGCGTGATATGGAGCCGATCGCCGTAGCGCCGCAGCCCCTCCTCGAACAACTCGCGGGCTCTCTCCGGCTCGTCGATGATCAGGATCTTCGTTGGCGCCTGCCCGTCGAACCGGCGCAGATCGCCGGCCGGAACGGGCCGGGAGCCCGTGCGCCGCCAGTAGGCGATGGCATGGTGGTTCAGCCGCGTTACGTACATCACATCGTCGAGGTAGTAGTGGATGTTTGCCCGATTCTCCACGCAGTACTGGAGGATCTCGGCGGCCAGGTCGGCGGGGACGGGGTCATGGACGATCAGCTCACCAGAGCAACTCATCCGAGCCATGGCGCCGTTGTAGGAGATGACCGGCTCATCACCGAGGTCCAGCTCTCGGGCGAACTCACACGGCGAATGGTGCATACGGCCGGTAGCCAGCACTACGCGGACCCCCCGTTGCTTCGCCTGGCGGATTGCCTGCGCCGACCACTCGGGCACGGTGTGACCGTCCATCAACAGGGTGCCGTCAAGGTCGGTGGCGACCAGCCGTATCGTGCGCTCAAGCGTCATCGTCGGAACCATCGTCTCCTGAGGAGGCTGCGGGCGTTGGCGTGGAGGTCCATTTTTGCCACTCCAGGCCGACGACCTCTTGCCCGAGGCTGACCCATACCCGCGGCTTGTCGCCGGGCTTGCCGGAATTCGCGACGGCGAGGGCATAGACACGCTCTCCCATCGCGTAGCGGTCGAGTTCGTTGCCGTCGATGTCGAAGATCCGCACCGTCCCATCAGTGGCGGAGGCGATCCATTCGCCCTGGCCGTCAGCATCCAGATCCCCGGCCACGACCGAGGAGGGCGTCACATACGGCATACCGGTCGAGAGCTGTTGGCTCCACAGTTGCGCGCCATCGGGCGCGATCCCGACGAGGCTGAGTGTGAAGAGGCCCTGGTAGCTCGTTCCGCCTCCACCACCAGTCGGCGGCTGGCCCAGGCCCGATCCGA
>CBFDAZ010000630.1:0-3713 GCA_965602825.1 uncultured bacterium | reverse complement strand
TTGCCGTAGCTCACGCGTGCCCCGACCACGTCGCCGGCCTCAACCGGGGCCACGGACAGGGCCGAACGTTCGCTGCGGGATCGTGGCGCGATGACGGTGAGGAAGTGCGCGCGCTCGGTGGGGCTCTCGGGCCGGACCTTGACGAACGTGTCGGCCTTGGCAGTCTCGAACGGCTTCCTGACGCCGGCCTCATCGAAGGTCTTGGTCAGGACCTCGTGAGCGAAGGAGGCGGGCTGAACCACCGTGATGTCGGCCGCCGCTTCGTCCTGGGCCACCGTGATCACATTCCCGTCCACACTGAGATCGCCGAAGGTGTGGGCGATCCAGTCGATGCGCATGGGGGCGGTGGCGGCCACGTCGTCGAAGACAATGAAGTACTCGGGTGAAGAGGCGTCCTCGGAGCGGAGGTACATGACCTCGCGGACGAAGCTCGTCACGTCGGCGGGGTCATACGCCATCGAGGCATCGCCGGTCAGATGCGCATACCACGGCGTGTTGACGAAGTGGCCGACCTCGCCTCGTTCGCGGGGATCGCCCCGGCGACCGGCAACGCGTGCATCGCCAAGCTGCTCCCGCTCATTGACCATGACGGTGTTGTGGGCCTCGGTCCGGACGCCCCAGATCTCGTGGGGGTATCCGAGCTCGGTGATGAGGGGCCGGCCGCGGCTCCACAGCGCGAAGCTGTTGTAGTCGTGATGGTAGTGGTCCCACTCGTTGTCGCCGCCCTTGAAGGCAAACAGCGTCGCCTTCGGGTCATCCCAGCGGCTGCGCAGAACGACCCAGTCGATTGTGCCGAAATGCTTCCCCGTCGGTAGCTCCGTCGCGGGAAGTGGCTCCAGTTCGGGGTCACACCAGACGAAGCCGAGGGCGTTGCTGACCGGGTCCCAGTTCCGCTTCCAGGCTCCGACGCGCTGGGCCTGACCGTCACGGTATTCCCGCGCGAGCCGCAGCAGGAATCCGTCAGGGCTGACGCCGTGGTTGTAGTTGGAGAAGGGCACGAAGTCGGTTTCGTTGGGCAGCAGCAGATGCTCGAAGTAAGCCGAGAGCTTGCGAAGACGCGGGTGGTCGAAGAGATTCTGCTGGCCTCCGGTGAGTCGCGCGAGGGCATCCATGAACATGACCGCGTTGCGCCAGCAGTAGATGCAGTAGCTCACACTCTCGCCCCAGCCACCGGTTTCCCCTATCGCCTCCGTGAACAGCCAGATCTTCTGCCGACAGATGCGGATCCAGTCGGCCGCCCGGGGCTCCTCGCCGAGCAGCGCGATGGCGGCGACGCCGGCCTGGCCGAAGATGACCGAGCCCCAGTTGCCCTTCGACCACACGCTCCACCAGACGCGTTCCTCGCTGGCCTGGAAGATCGGCTCCAGACCACGCTCGATCATCGACTGTCGCAGGCGGTCGCAGAGGGTCGCCGGCAGAGCGTCGGGCATCCAGTCGTAACAGAGTGCGAGCTGGCACGTGATTTCGGCGCTGACCAGATCGGCCTGGCCCTGGTGTTGGGGGTGGACCCAGGTTCGGGCAGCAAGCGCCCTCTCGACTGCGGGGATCGCCCGCTCCGCGTAGGCGCTTTCGCCGGTCAGGGCATAGCAGAACGCCAGCGTTGCCGCGTCGCGGGCATGGCGACGTGCGTCCTCCGCGTCGGCCTCAGGATCGGGTTGAGGCACGTCCCCCTCGAGCAGCCGGTCGGCGATCCCTTTGACGTGTTCCCATAGCTCCGATGCCGTCGGCGCGCTCATCTTGGCCCGCAAGTCCGCGATGTCCGCCCCGCTGAAGGACACATACGGATGCGGCCCAGGCGCGGTAAGGTCACCGCCATGAACCGCCCGGTGCGCCGCCCCAATGCCTGGCGCTTCGACGATGAAGAGACCGTCCGACGGCCCGACGTCGAAGTGGACCGCCGGCCCATCAGCAGTGTCGGCCGCCCACGACGTCAGTCCCTCGCCGCCGGTCCCGCTCACCTTGACGTCATCGGCCGACAGACCCTCGGGGAGCACGATCTCCAGCGTGAGGGGATGATCGTAGAGGCTCTGCGGCGTCGAGCAGACGAGGCGCATAGTGAGGCGGTCCGCACCGTCCGAACTCGTCACCAAGTCGGCGCCGTCGCGCTCCCGCTGGTACTGGTGGATCGCGCTTATGCCGGCGGACCACAGGTCGTCGGCTTTGAAGAGCTTACATAGCTCGCGAAGCGTCTCGGGGGATATCCTCAGGTGGCCATCCCCCACCGCGTGGTAGTGCGTCTGGAGCCAGCCGCCGCTCTCGCGCACCTGCGCCAGGCGCTCCCTGACGCGATCGACATTGAACCACGCGTAGTCCTCGGAGCATGACATGCTGGCTGCCGGAGGCCGGAACAGGTCGTACTTCGCGAGGAAGTACTCCATGGGTTTGCGCTGCAGCCACGTCGTCCCCCCTCCTCGCTGGAAGGCACGGAGGCGACTGCCCTCGGGCTCGATCTCCCAGAGGATGCGACTGCATTCCCCGATCTCGTACTCCGCCTCCTCATCGGTCCGCGCGCCCTGGTGGTTCATCGTGTGGTTGCCGAGTTCGTGCCCCTGCCGTGCGATCGCTTCCCAGGCCGCGCGGGCCTCGATGAACCGCGTCTTGGCGGGATTGACCAGGAACGTACCCTTGAGGCCGTATTCATTGAGCATCGGCGCCGCAACATCCAGGTGAGTGGGGTGCGCATCGTCGAACCGCATGCTCACGGCAGCCTGTTTGCCATGGTACCACCGACAGATCCTGGTCTCGGCCATCAGGCCTTTCTCCTGTGCGTTCAGCAGGGATGCTGCGAGTAGCAGTGACATTACCGGCAAGGAGCGACGGATCATCACGCGACTCCTCGTATGGGGTCTGCACCGGGGACCTGGTCTCACGTCCGCTGACGCCTCACGCGGACGCCTACTCGACAGCCCCGGCATCTCGGGGCGACGGCCGGGCTCATCTTCTCCATCCAACGAGCGATTCCCCCCCTACCACAGGCTGGTGACGGAATCGCTCCGCCGCTCGCGGAAGCACCTGTCCATGGCGCGACACGCCGGTGCTTTGGTGCACGAGTAAAATAGGACAGTCCCCTTTTCGCAGTGCCGTTCGTTGCTCGTGGCTTACGGTGGCGGAGCTGGAGCTCCGCCGACACGAACGACCCCCAAGACTTCGAGGCAGCCGCTCATGCCGCGAGGCGGCACCCGGAAGCGATGAAGATGGCGTGCGTGTCATGCAGGAGTAAAATAGGACAGTCCCCTTTTCGCAGTGCCGTTCGTTGCTCGTGGCTTACGGTGGCGGAGCTGGAGCTCCGCCGCCACGAACGACCCCCTAAGACTTCGAGGCAGGTTGCGGGGGACATCGGTAGGGATAGCCGGGAGAACGCCGAACCATCACGGAAGGCCGTCACGCCAACCATCCCCGGAGGCGAGAGCAGTGACCAGCGACCACACGACGAAGCGCCTGGCCATTATCGGGGCCGGCAACCACGCCCGAGGCCAGCATTACCCCGCCTTGAGCGCCATTGACGAGATTGAGTTGTGCGCCGCCTGCGATCTGGTGCCCGAGAAGCTGGAAGCGGTCAGAACGCAGTACGAGATCCCTACGGTCTACTCCGACTACCGCGAGATGATCGACAAAGAAGCGCCGGACGGAGTGATCGTCGTCATGGCGCCGATGGAGCTGGTGGAGGTGGCGCTGGGATGCCTGGACCTGGGCGCCGACATCATGATCGAGAA
>CBFDAZ010000629.1:0-3717 GCA_965602825.1 uncultured bacterium | reverse complement strand
CCGCGCCCTTCCGGCAGAAAACTCTGTTTCGGTATCGGTGCTTGCCGTGAAGCACGCTGTGCTGCTGACGGCCTCACGCCCGGACCACGGATGCAGGTCGGTAACGGCCTCCCCGCTGCTGTTGGGTTACCGGGCCGCCGTGCATAGTGAATGATGTGGGCTATTCCATCGCTCGCTCTCGCACTACCTTGGCGGCCGGAACTTGCTGAACACTTCCCGCGTGGCCGGATCGTCGAGCACGTCGTTGAGGGAGCAGACATGCACGCACCGCACGCCGCCCTCCCAGATGGCGTTCAGCTCCCGCTCGATCCGCTCGGCGCCCTTGGCCGGGTGCTTTTCGGGGCGGACGTAGACGCCGATAAGCGCGGCACCCTCGGCCTCCGGCCAATAGCGCTTCGCCTCCCCGGCGATGACGCGGCTGTAGGACCGGATCTTCTCGTCCGACCAGAACGGCTCGAAGAACCAGGCGGCCGTCTGACCGCAGGTATCCCAGTTCAGGCGGTTCCCGTAGAGCGGCTCGGGGAGGAAGACCGGGTACACATGCCCCGTGACCTGGACTCCCGGGTTGATCCGGCGCGCGTAGTCGGCGAGATCGTTGCACACCCCCACGAGCGTCTCCAGTGAGAACCGCTCGACGGCCTGCGTCTCCGGCAGCTCCGGGTGCGCCT
Source organism: uncultured bacterium (assembly GCA_965602825.1). Taxonomy (GTDB): domain Bacteria; phylum Armatimonadota; class Zipacnadia; order Zipacnadales; family VGFC01; genus CBFDAZ01. The sequence continues at coordinate 3,049 of CBFDAZ010000629.1, read as the reverse complement.
GGCGGTACTCCGCGAGCAGCGCGACGGAGCGGGGGCACCGGCAGCAGCGGTAGTTCTGGTAGCCGAAGTAGTCGAAGGCGATCCCCGTGAGGCCAGGCACGGCCAGGATGTCGCCGATCTGGGCCTGGAAGAACTCAACAACGCGCGGGTCATGGAAGCAGAGCAGCTCTTGGGTGAAGACCTCCAACTGGTCGCCGACGGGCTCCCCGCCGTACTGGTAGTCGGACTTCCCGGCCTTGAGCTCCGCCTGTATGCGAGTGACGGCTTCCTGTTCGATCCCGTCGATCTCCTGCAGAGGCGGCGGCACATCGGGGTATCGCCTCTGCCAGTCCTTGAGGTCCCCCAGATGGATGGAGACGTAGACGCCGATGCCGTATTCCTGTGCGCGTGCCACGAGCTCGGTGAGGTAGTCCCGGTCCTGCCTCCAGACGATGACGTCGGTGAAGCCCACTTCCGCCGCGGCCGGGATGATCGTGGCAGGATCGCCGCCTCCCCAGCCCACCAGGTGCGTGAACGTTCGGTCCTCCCCGGCCTGTGCCTGCATGGCCGGGAGTACGGAACCGAGTAGGGCAAGGCAACTGCCGATGTGCCTCGTTGCGCGATCCATGTGCTCGCCTCGCCTTCTGGACGTTGATGACCGGCCTGTTCGTCGTCGCCCGCCCTCGCCCCTCGGGCGGCATGGGCGTCAAGACAAGCCGTGAGGGGGGCCGAACACGAAAAGCGGTTACAGGCACATAGGCGTTAAGATAACCCGTGAGCAGGGGCCGGATACGAGCCTGCGGCCGGTGCGTGTTGAGCGTAGGCGCGATGAATCGTGCCTTACGTGATCGGGCACGATGAATCGTGCCCCTACAGGATCGGGCGCCATGATGGGCACCCCTACTTGGGTACAGCACACGTGACTTCTTCATGTTGGGGCGTTTTTATTCGCGCCCGACGATGTAGAAACGCAGTTCACTGCGCCCCTGCCGTCGCCTGTGGAGGCCCTACCGGGCGCCAGCCTGGCGCCCCCGACCTGTCCGCGAAGGCGAATTGTCTGGCCCGAGTCCGTGGTCCGCAGGGCCTATCTTGACGCCTATGGGTAGAGGCACGCATTTCGCGCCTCAGATGGGCTGGAGAGCGGCGTAGTCGGGCGAAACGCGGTGCCAGTCCCCGTTTTTCGCATACACGCCACGACGGCCTGTATGCCCTCACCTGCGCGAGGCTGAGTAAGTCAGCGCCCATGCCCCCCGGGTGGCAGCCGCAGGGGGATTGAGCTGCTTTGACGAACCAGAGCGCTGAGTCGATTGCGGAACCCCGTGAGTCACGAAAGGCCCGACCAAAAGGGATCGCGGGTTGCCGCGTCGTCCCTGGTCCTCACACCAGCAGCCCGCGATGGGGAGATGAGCCATGAGATCGCACGTCAAGGTGAGTCTGTTCTGCCTCAGCATCGTCGTAGCCCTGCTGTTCACCTGGCTGGTTCTGGCCCAGGACACCGACGATGTAGCCGCGGTGGCCCGCCGGATCCTGGCTGCCGCAGAGGTGAAGGGCGGGCTAATCGTCCACGTGGAGTGCGGGGACGGCCGGCTGACGGCGGCCCTGCGCGCCAACGAGAGCTTCATGGTCCACGGGTTGGCGAGGGCCAAGGTGGATGTCGATAGGGCGCGGGCGTACGCGCAAGAGAAGGGGCTGTACGGGCCGGTGACGGTAGACCGCTGGGATGGCGCACATCTCCCGTATGCGGACAACCTGGTCAACCTGCTGGTGTGTGCCGAGGGCGAAGGGCTGGACATGGCGGAAGTGACCCGGGTGCTCGCGCCGAACGGCGTGGCATACATTCGAGGGAACGGGCGGTGGGCGAAGACGGTCAAGCCGCGACCAGCCAACATCGACGAGTGGACGCATTACCTCCACGACGCCAGCGGCAACCCGGTCGCTCACGATGCGGTCGTCGGTCCGCCCCGGCAGCTGCAGTGGGTCGGGAGCCCCCGATGGGCTCGCCACCATGACCATATGGCCAGCATGACCTCCCTGGTGGCCGCCAATGGCCGGCTTTTCTACATCTTCGATGAGGGGCCCACCGCCTCCATCCAGTTGCCGGCGGAGTGGTGGCTTACCGCTCGCGATGCCTTCAACGGGACCATCCTGTGGAAGCGCGAGATCCCATCCTGGAACACCCACCAGTGGCCGCTCAAGAGCGGTCCGGCTCATCTGACCCGGCGCCTGGTGGCAGTCGGGGATCGCGTGTTCGTCACTCTGTCGCTCGATGGTCCGGTTGAGGTGCTCGATGCCGCCACTGGCGAATCGGTTCTGGCGTACGAGGGCAGCGACCAGACTGGCGAGATCGTCGTCTCTGGAGATACGCTCCTGGCCGTGACGGCGGCGGATGCATCGAAGCTGCTGCAGTGGCGCCGGCGCGATACCTACGTGTGGGACAACACCCAACGCGGCAACCGCGAATGGGCCTGGGCCGACGAGCCCGGCGGGATCAAGGCGTACGACGTCGCCTCGGGGCGCGCCCTGTGGGAGACGGAGGCGCCCGTCGCTCCCTGCTCGGTTGCGGCCGATGCCGCCCGCGTCATCTTCCATGACGGCGAGAAGGTTGTCTGTCTCAACCCGGAGGATGGCACGCGACTGTGGGAGAGTGAGCCGGTCAAGGCGAACACGCCCGTGCACACGGGCACCGGCATTCGCACGCTTCTCTACCAGGATGTGGTACTCATTGCCGGCAACACGGGCGCCATAGCGGCGCTATCGGCGGCCGATGGCGCGAAGCTCTGGGAGGGCAAGCAACTGCCGTCGGGGCACATGTCGCTGAAAGACCTGTTTGTGGTCGGGGGGCTCGTCTGGTCGGGCTCGATCGCCAACGGCAAGGACCCCGGCACCTTCGTCGGCTATCACCCCCTCACCGGGGAGGTGAAGAGCGAGTTCCCACCCGATGTGGAGACCTACTGGTTCCACCACCGCTGCTATCCCAGCAAGGCAACGGACCGCTACCTGCTCACCTCTCGCACGGGCATTGAGTTCATCGACCCGTCCGCCAAACACTGGGAGACCCACCACTGGGTGC
>CBFDAZ010000628.1:0-3719 GCA_965602825.1 uncultured bacterium | reverse complement strand
GTAATCGAGCACCCCGGTTCCCGCGACTGTCCCAATGTACTTCTTCCCGCTGCGAGACTGGAGGCGTCCCTCTGTGTCGTCCGGCAGCAGCTCCCAGTCCTTGGCGTGGGAGTGACGAACACGGGGGGCCACGACGCACAGGAAGTCAACCGGGTCCTCGTCGCCCATCACCATGTTCCCGGAATCATAGGTCACCATCAGGTCGGGGCCGGCCAACTCGCAGGTCTCCATGACCTCATCCGAGGTCTGGTAGGGCGCCAGCGGGCTGCCGAAGTCCTCGATGGTGAGCGTCAGGCCCGCATCGCTGGCGTAAGGAAGCACCTCGGCCAGGGCCGCTGCGACATTGCGGCGCGCCTCGCCCTTGTCCTGGCCCGGCTGACAGCCACCCGTGGTGACGAGCACCAGGTCGGTGCCGAGCTCTTGCGCCTCGTCAATGACGCGCCGGATGGCGTCGATGCCCTGGGCTCGCGCCGAGGCATCGTCCGGCGTTAGGTTCGCGCCACCAATGTGTGACGAGATCACCAGCCCCGCGTCAGCGACCATCCGGCGGATGTCCGACATCGAGTTCTCGGCCAGCAGTCCCTGGCTCAGGTCCACTCCCTTCCCGCCGCTCTCCGCGATCAGCGAGAGAGCCTCGGGGATCGTCAGCTTGCCTTCGCGCAGCGACCGGCCAAGTGAGTAGAGCATGCATCCGAGCTTCACGAGAGTGTCCTCCTGTCTGTCCAAACAGTTGCCTGTGCCCTGGTGGGGCACCCGCGAACGACGAAGGTAGTCGTTGTGCCGGCGGGCTTTCCAGCCCGCCACGTGGCGGGTCAGAAGACTCACTGGCACGGGCGAGTCCCCGGTTCTTCAGAGCAGCTACTCAGGCTGCAGCCACAAGAGCCGCGTCTCGCCGAGCTGCAGGTCGAGAGTGAATGCGGCGCCCTCGCCGACCGTTTCCCCGCTTAGCCCATCGACCACCTTCCGCGTCTCGGGCAATCGAATGGTCCTGGCGCCTGCGCTCGTCGCAGTGACCGCGAGGAAGTCGCTATCGGCGAGGATGACATCGTCCGTGTCAGAGTACAGATGCACACCGGCCCCACGCACGATGTTCCGCAGCAGCTTCGCGGGCACGTGAAGGGCGCCGATGTAGGCGGACCGCGTGGCGTCGCGCTCAGTCAGGGCGGCGGCCGCGGAGCCGTCGGCGTAGCGGCCGATGATCTGCACGCCCTCGGCCTCCTCGATTGTCCAGAGCGGATCGAGGATGGTGTCCGTGCCGAAGGCTGCCTCAACGCCTTCGACGAGTGCCCCGGCCTCCGCGTCGGGCGTGACCTTGCCGGGCTGGGGTCGCCCGGTCTTCACCGGCAGGTCGATGACGTCCGTGAGGTTCTGGCTGCTCGCCGTCTCGCCCAGGAAGCCGGCGCCGTACAGCCAGACCGCCGTCTTGCCGGCGCATGCCTCCTTGATGGCAGCCCGATCTGCCGGGGTGAGGTGGAAGCAGTTGAGGAACAGGTACGCCTTCGCCTCCGGCACCTTGCCCGCCGTCAGGTCGCTCAGCAGATGGATGCGTACCGGCGCCCCGAGCCGGAAGCACTGACTCCGCATCTGGTAGATGATCGGCGAGTGCAGGTCGCGCGTGCATTTCGTGTAGTAGGGGCTCACCTCGTCTACGATCACCGCGATCTCCGGCGCGAAGGTCGCCGGCCTGGGCAGCGCCTGCTCGTACAGCTCGCGCAGTCGGGCGATGTTGTCCCAGATGTCGGCACCATTGAGCCAGCCGATGCCGCCGAGGTCCATGTACCAGCAGGCGAGGCGCCGGGGCAGGAGCTGGGCGAAGTTGCGCTGGTGGACCCAGAAGGTCCCTTGAGGTGTGGCGACACGGCCGTACCCGGAGTCTTCCGGGGTCAGGTAGGTTCGTGTGTCGTCCTCGTTCAGCCAAAGCTTGCCCGATCCGCGCACGCTGTCCACCGCGCACATGAACATACCGGCGCCGCCGAGCTGCCGATCATTGTAGGAGATCGGTGAGGTGAGGATGTCCACGTCGGGGCAGCGGATCATGCGGGCCATCGCCAGATGGCCGCTCGTCTGCGGCCCCATCGGTATGCCGTGCATGTCGAAGATGTAGCCGTAGAAGAGAGTCACGAGCTTCTTCCGCTGGGTCTCCTCCTTGATGACTCGAGCGATGGCCTCCAGAGGCTGTTCCATCGCGAGCTGCTTGTACTCGAAGTAGTCGATCACCTTGCGCTCGGTATCGGGATCGCGGAAGAAACCGATGGTCGTGGCGGACTGCTCGTCGGCGGTGGGCACGACGACTGAGTCAAGAGTCAATTGGTCGTTGCTCCATGCCTGCCGCAGCGCCGCTTCGGTTCCGTAGCGCGCCTCGATCCACTTCCGGAAGCCGGCGTTCATGGCCGGGGAGAAGTCGCTCAGGACGGGCTCCCACGAGCGCTCGTAGAACCACTCCCCCGTGTGCTGGCCGCAGGGATGGTAGCCCAGCATGTGGTCGCCGTATCCCTCTTCGCAGTGACGGACGAGGGCCCGCACGTTCTCCAGGCACTCCTGAAGCCACGGCTCGGAGGCCATGGACATGGTCTTGGTCTGGCCGTCCGAGAAGAGCATCGCCTCGTCCGGGTGCTCGTCCAGCCACCACTGCGGGGGCGCGCAGCCGAAGCGGGGGAGAAGCAGGCCCTCAGGGTCCCTGCGCAGCGTCAGTTCGATGGCCCGGTCCACACCCGTCCAGTCCCGCTCCTCGCCGGGTCGCGGCCAGGGCAGGGGTATGCCGAAGGAGTAGATGTGCACACCTGCAGCGGCGGCCAGCTCCACCTGGCTTTCGTAGTCGGAGTTCGAGTCCTGGCTGTAGATCGTCCACGGGGGCCCGTGATGCAGGGCCATGAAGTCGATGTCGCGCTCCTCATTCGACTTCGCCCAGAGCGAGCAAGTGTAGCGTTCGCCCTTCTTCACGCTCATACCCGTCTGGTAGAAGTGGATGTGCATGAACGACTTCCCGCCGCCCCGGACCGTGATGCGGCAGCTCTGGTCGCCGCTGACCTTGGTGTCGGGGTCCAGTTCCCATTCGGCATCCGCGCCCTCGTCGGTGCGCTGGAAGAGGACCCAGGTCTGCTCCATCTCCGCCTTGGTGCCTTCCCAGTCGCCGAACGTGAGCATGTTCTCCGGGGACGCGTCCTGCTTCCCGCCGGGATAGAGGCGCACGTTGTCGAGCCACACGGTTCCCGGTGGTCCGCCGCCGACGCGGGAGTGCACTTCCGCGTGCCCCACATTGTCCTCGGGAGCGATGAAGGTCAGGTGGTACTCCTGCCACTCCGGAGTCAGACTCACAACCTTCGAGCCTCGCGTTCCGGCCCAGCCGTAAAAGACGAGCGGCACGCGCGGCTCGCCGTTCACGAACAACGTTGGGGAGCCCTGGTGGTCCTTGACTGCGGCCTGCAGATCGGCGGACACGGTACTCCCTCCCAGGATCGTGCTCGCAAGTATCGCGACGAGGGCCATAACGGGCCTCCGGTGAGCTGCGTTGTGGACTTGCAGTTTCGCCGGGAGCGAACCTGGCGCCTCTGAAGATGCCCGGCGATCGTTGGCACAGTCTGTCGGCAAGTTGGCCTTCACCCGTAGGACAGGCGACCTCGCCTGTCAATCCCGCGCCAGCGGGATACGCCGTTGTTGTTGACGTGCGATAGCGTCGGTCGGAACGATCGACGCACCAGACGGCAACCGCAAAGGACCAC
>CBFDAZ010000627.1:0-3733 GCA_965602825.1 uncultured bacterium | reverse complement strand
GATAGCGAGACGCCTCGTTGGCACATGGCCCGGTGGTCGTCAGGCTTCACCGCCAGCGCCTTGTCGGACCACGCGATGGCCGCATCAAGGTTGCCGTTGACGTACAGCGACACGCTCATCCGGTGCATGGCGTCGTGGTCGTCGGGCTTCGCCGCCAGCGCTTTGTCAAACCACTTGAGGGCCGCGATGTGGTCCTCCATGAACTGGTGATGCCCGCCCATGCTGCTTAACAGGAAGTGGTCGGGTGGGAGTCCGTGCTCATCCACCCAGGCGAAGGCGGCGTCCATGAGTTCGGTCGCACGTACCGAATCCGAGTTCTCGTAGTGGGCTAGCTCAGCTTCGAAGAACAGCCGGTAGTCCTCGTCGCCCGCCTCGGCAGCGGCGGCGTGACCGCCTGTCAGCAACGCGAGCGTCTCGTCCAGGTGACCCTTGTCGGCAAGCTTGTCGGCCTTGCGGCTTGTCTCGCGGTACTCCTCGACGCGCTTCCCGCGGTCGGCGTCCATGAGGGGTCTCCGGTGGTCATCATCGCGCAACAGACGCACGTTCTTGCCAGATCGGACGGATCGTGACCGGTGAGGCTTCGCCCCTGCCTCGCACTGTCCTTCAGCCAAGATGCGGTCAGGCTGGCCCTCCCGCAGTGACAGACACACGCCGTGTTCGCAATCGCAGGGCAGCCCAGCCACGCAGCAACTCACCACGGGCCGCACTCAACCCACGCAGCCGCCTGCAACATCCGGAGTCAAGACGCAGGAGAGGCAGAGGTGGTCTTTGGCTGGCGGTTGCGCACCGCGCGTCGCTGAGGCAGCCAAAGTAACGGCGCCCGGAGCAGGACCCCGAGCGCCGTTGTCTTCGTTACCGTGCCAAGTCTAGTACCGTGTCACGCGTGATGTACTGGGTGCACACCATCGCGGCTACGACACCCTCACCCCCGAGCCCCTCTCCCAGCGTCCACCACACCGCCCCAGCGGGAGAGGGGAGAACGTCAAGGCAACGGCGGGGTGATGCGGCGATACCATAGCGATCACGAGTGACGGCGCACTAGCCCGCATCATTCAGGATGCACGGCGGCCCGAGCACCTAGCAGCAGCGGGGAGGCCGTTACCGACCTGCATCCGTAGTCTTGAGGTCGGGCCATCAGAAGCTCAGTGTGCTTCACGGCAACCACCGATACCGAAACAGAGTCTTGTGCCGGAAGGGCGCGGGAAACCGGCTCCTTTTCCAAAGAGCGGGTCGCCCGCGACGTTCGTCGTGAATAAGCCCGGCTAGATATTCGGCGGGGGCGGTGGGCCTCCCGGGCCGCTCGGAGGCGAAGGTGGTGTTGGCGGCGTTGGCGGGGTCGGCACAGGCTGACTGGGGTCGCCGTTGCCGGGCGCGGGCGGACCGGTGCCGGGCAGCGGCGGGTCGCCGGGATCAGCGCCTTGGTTCAGACCCCCAACACCAGAGCCTTCCCCCGTCGCGCTGCCACAGCCGGTCGCCAGTATCGGGAGTAGTAGGGCAAGCCCTATCATGACGGCGACTGCTAGTCTCATGTCAAACCTCCTGCGATATGTGTCGGCGGGCCTCCGCGCTCTTCTCGGTGCGCCGCCTACATGAGTGCGATCTCCTCGTAGAATGCATCGACTTCGTCCGGATTGTCAAGGCGGACCACGGGAATGCCCGCCTGGCGGCAGGCAAAGGCCGTCTCGGTGGTCACGTCTCCGACTGTGCCCGCGAAGTGGTTGCCGCCGAGGACCTTGACCAGCCGGTCCGACTCTGTCGCCATGCTCAGCGCATGATGCGGCCACATCGAGCCAAAGATGGCGTTCGCTTTGACCTCGTCCGTGACCTCCCGCGCCTCGGCCAGACCCATCTGCATGAAGTACTCGCCCCTTATTCGGACGATTCGACCCACGGTATAGGTTCCGGGCAAGCCATCCCAGCCCACAGCACCTCCGCTGGCGCAGTGGCACTGGCCCTCGATGCGGACGCGCGGAAGGGTTTCGGACGGCTTGGTCGAGTTCGCCGCGTAGTAGACAGAGGCAGCGCCGCAGTTCGAGATCAGGAAGTACTCGTCGCCGGCGAACTTGAAGTCCCCGAACAACGGCGGCACCTCGGGCTGGACGCCGTGGAACAGACAGGCTGTCAGGAGGGTCTTGAGGTCTCCCTCACAGGTGGTCGGGATGACCGCCTGGGGGCCCTGAGCATCCTCTGGGAAGGGGAGGAACGCCGGCAGGAAGCAGCCGGTGCATCCGTACTCCTCACTGAGCTCATTCTGGCACTTGATCGAGACCCCGACGATGTTGGCCTCCGACAACTCGGCCAGTCGCTGACGAGCGGCGAGATAGAGCGCAATCTGCCGCCGCAGTATCTCCGGCGTCAACATCACTCTCTCGCCGCTCGGGTCGTCGAACGTGATCTGCGTGCCGCTGTCGTTAAGCCAGGAGACGAACTCGTCGATCTGCGGATCGACATCGGCCAGCATCTGGTCGGCCCGTTTGATGAGGTAGTACTGACCCTCTTCCAGAATGTCACCGATGACCGCGCACTTCAGCCGCGCCGGGTCGTCGCGGAGGTGCTCCATGGCCAACGAATAGCTCGCGCCCCACAGCATGACGGCCTGCTTGCGGAGACGCGTGTGAGCGCAAGCGCCTCGCGCCCAGGCTGAGGTCTCCTCGTAGCTGCCGCGGATCCGCTCGTGACGCAGGGCGACCTCACTGTAGCCCTGCTCCAGAAGCGAAGCCCCGCTGGAGGCCTGGCAGCACGATCCGGCCCAGCCCGTGTTGCGTTCGATGAACAGGCACGCCGGCACTCCGGTCTCGATGACCAGGGGCGAGGTCAATCCCGGCTCCGTCCAGTGCCAGCACCCGACAATGAGGGCCTCGGCGCCTTCCGCGTTCAGTCGTGAGACGCAATGGCGTATATCACTGAGGCTTCGCATGCCGAAGATGTCGGTCCAGCCCTGACGGATCTCCGCCCCCGGGTCCAGGACCTTCATTCCCTGGCTCTGCAGATGGGCCTTCAGCGCGTTGTGCTGGGCCTCGTAGTACTCCTCCCGCTCGCGCGCGAGCGCCGTCGGCCGTGGGTCTGTTACGGACACGATGCCAACAACCGGCTGTGACATTGAGCTTACCTCCTGCGAATGCACTCCCCCGCCGCTATCACCGGCGATAGGGGTCCCCGAAGGCTGCTTCGATGATCTCTATGCGCTTGGGCCGTCCGCGTTCGTTCAGGAAGACTTCAGCGATGTCGTAGCGCACCGAGACCTCGGCCAGCCGCCTGGACTTCAGGAAGGCCGAAGCTGCCGCGTCGATGCGCTTCTCTTTGGTGCGGCTGACGGTATCCCTGGGCGAAACGGCCGAACCCTCTTGCCTGGACCGGACTTCGACAAAAGCGACGGTGTCGCCTTTCCTCGCGATGATGTCTACCTCGCCCGCACGCGTTGTGTAATTGCGCTCGAGGATGCGATACCCGTCCCACCACAGCCGCCGGGCGACGGCCTTCTCCGCCCGCCGACCTCGATCGCCCTTCTGGCGCTGTGTGATTGCCATGCAACCGGCTCCACCACGGGTTCTCGATACGCCTATTCGACGGCGACCGGGCGCGGCCCTGCCAAAGCGCCGCTGGAACGAGATGCCGACCTCCAACGTCCGGAACCGGCGCGATGATCGGGTCACTGGAGCAGGACTTCCGGATCGGTGAGCGGGATGCCCTGTCGTTGATGGCGGCGACTGCTGACATGGCGAGCGAGCTTCGC
>CBFDAZ010000626.1:0-3740 GCA_965602825.1 uncultured bacterium | reverse complement strand
CCGGCTCGGGTTGGGCGCGGCCGCCGGCAGGGGAAGCGCGCCGGAGAGCGGCCCGGGCCGGCGACCCAAGCACCGCGAAGGCTGCCGCCAGGGCGCCCTCGAAGGAAGTGCACGCCGAGCGATCGAGCTTCAGCGGGCGCCACCGACCGGCCGGCCGAGCGGCTAGCGCTTCGCGGCACGCGTCGTCGGGACCGTTGTAGGTGAGATCCTCGGGAACAAGTACGCGGAAGCTGTCGCGCCCCCTCGAGAAGCGGAGTTGCGTGGTGGAGGCGGAGAAGCCGTCCGGGAGGGGGACATCGGCAAACTCAACAGCCTCCCGACCTTCCACGTAGACCTGCACACCGAGGCCTTCCAGGTTGTCGAGTACCTTCTGTCGGAGCTCAAAGGTCGGCAGCATCATTGTCACCCCCGCGCAGCGGGTAACGGATCGGCTCTAGTGAAGGATGAAGTCCCGGTCCGACGCCACCGAGGCTTCCTGCGGCACAACGTGGATGTGTGAGACTTGCTGTGCGCGTTCCAGGGACAGAGGGAGGTGCGAGGCGGCATTCTGAGGCACGAGAGCCTTGCCCACCGAAGCGAGGTCGGCCAGCAGAGCGCGGGTGACATCGGCCGCCGTTACGCCGCCGCCGTTGTTCCCCCCAAAGCGCCGGTCGCGCATCGCCGCCGCCTCAGAGGCCTGCTCAACAGCCTTGCCTATCCGGCGGCCGGTCATGAGTCCGATGTGCTGGTACGTCTCCACCTGCCCGGCCACGGTGACCTTGAGGAAGTCGGTGCGCATGTCCGCGAGGACGACATCGCAGAGCTCGTCCACCGGCTCGGCCAGGTGAGTCTCCCCCAGCTTCAGCTCGAGGATGGCACGGACCCCGCTCTCGGATGGGGGATGGACCTCGATGACGTGCCAGCGGCTGAGTGTCGCGGCGTCCGCGATCTCGCTGCAGTTCGCGGTGGCGAGAGGAATCCACGTGCGCTCCGGGTCGTCCAGGATCTCGTTCATGGTGGCGGTGACGCGAGTCGTCACGGACCAGTCGGCTCGCCGCCTGTCATAGACTAGCCCCTCGAAATCTTGCATCGCTAGCAGAACAGGTCTCTCACGACTTCCGGCGCGGTTGGCGGCGGATGCAGCGCGACGGATGTTCTTCTCGGACTGACCGAACCACTGACTGAGAAGATCGGCGGTCGATATCTCGAAGCCCAACACATTTTCGCCCAACAATTCCGACGCATAGGACGCAATTGACCAAGTTAGGACCGTTTTTCCCGTGCCCGGGAGCCCAACCAGGAGGAGGCCCCGGCGCCGATCGAGGTTGTACTTCCCCGCCAACTCGTGGTCGTACCAGATCGTGACCTTGCCTTCGAGCTGCTCGACGACCGGATCGAGGCCGGCGATATCGGCGAAGGTGAAGCCGCCGGGCATCTTGCGGAGCAGCCCGGCACCATCTTTCTCCGGCTGGGCGACGATGCCGAGCGCCACCGCCTCCAGCCCACCCAGAACCGCGACGCGCACGATGGTCCGGCCTTCTTCCAGCGAGTCAAGATCGAGGGTCGGAGCGATCACCGCGCGGATGATCTCGTTGTGGTCGCCTTCCAGGACAACGTGCCCATCCTCGCGCGACTGGTAGGTGGCGTTGATGCCGCCGCCGTAGGGACCCAGGTTGCGGGCCAGGCAGGCCCCTTCGGGGCCCATCACCACGCCCACGCGGTCACCCACCTGGACCGTCTCGCCGTTCAGGACCGGGATGTCCAGGAGCCCGCCGTCGGCCGCAACCAGCCCACGCTTGGCGCTCCCTTCGGCCTCGTATTCCTCAACCAGGACCCCGACGCGGGCGGGCGCCTGGAGCATCGCCTCCAGTTGCTCCTTGAACTTCTCGGCCTGATCCTTGTACCCGGCGTTCTGCACGGCCACCTCGTAGAGCTGGACGGCCAACGCCAGGCGCTCCTTCTCATCCAGTAGATGCAGGAGCGCATCGAGGTCCTTGGGTGACAGAGCACCTTTGCCGCCCTTCTTCGCGGCGGCGAGGACGTCTGTGACAAAGGGACTGGTGGCCATTTTCTCGCCTCTCCTTCTGTGCGGTCTAACGAAGCTCCGTGGAGCTACATTAGCCGGCCCGGATCGGGCTGTCCCTGACGACGCACTTTCGCCGCCAAGCGACTGAGCCGGCTCAGTTCCCCGGCATCCAGATGGTGCTACGACCGGTCGGATCGGTGATCTCCTGCTGACACGCCGGACAGCGCGAGCTGGAGCATTCCTCATGGATGAGCATGCCGCAGGCCGAGCCCGAGCCCGGACAGGCTCTTCTGACCTTCTCACCCGCCTTCAAGGGCAGTCCACAGACGGCACAGAGAGCCGGGACCGGCTGTCCTTCCGGCGGCTCGTACTCGAAGACCTCGACGAGGCCGTCCGTGCATGCGAACAAGGTAAGCGGATCGCCAGCGTCCTCGGCGGATTTCCCCGCCAAGGCCACGGACAAAGCGTCCTGATGGCCAAGTTGGCCGGCGCCGCCAGAGACCGGACGTCCATTCAGGCGACCGCGGGTGATGAGGAAGGTATCGGGGCCCCGGGAAACGAGAACGGCGAGCGCGTCGGGAGCCACGGTCTCGTCCGCCGTCGCGGCGCAAACGCCGCCGGGGGCATCACTGTCCGGCAAGAGAGCACAGGTCGGCGTGCGCGGCACAGTCAGGTAGACCCACGGTCGTTTGGCGTCGCCACTGGGCAGCCAGAAGTGATCGATCACCTAATCTCCCTCCTTGCCGTTGGCCCCCAGGGACCGGGGCACTCCCTCGACCCACAGGGGCAGGGCGTGCTGAGGCTGACCGTTCTGCCAGCGGTACACGGTCAGCTCACCGGCATGGGGATTCAGGATGGCGTTGACGTGGTGAGGCAGGCCCAGGAGCGTGTCCCACAACAGGAGGTCATCCGGGCTGGGCAGCAGCACGGTGCCTTCGCCGCACTGCTCGTCGGTCGAGAACACAGCCTCGCCCGCGGCTTCGCTGATGGCTCTTAGATCGTGCGAATGCCAGCTTCCGCAGATCACCAAGTTCGGGTCGCCGGAGGCCTGGCGCTCGGCCAGCGACCGGAGTACGTAATCCCATTGCTCGCCACGCATCTCCCACCGTAGCAGCGTGGCCTGCTCGTCGATGACCCCAAGTTGGTCCGTAATAAGGACCTCGGTGCGGCCCGGCGCCTGCTGTAGAACGTAACCGAGGAGGATTCCGCCAACTTCCGTCCCCTCGCGCGAATGCTCCGCATGCCACTCAAGGATTGAGTCCCTGACACGCGTGCCGAACGCAGCGGGGCGGCGATCGCAGGCCGGCTTCTCGCAGGTGTCGCATCGCTGAGCTTTGAGGGCTTCCTCAATCCGGTCGCCAATGCCGGGCACTTCAGCCAGGTCAACGACCGGCGGCAGACGATAGGTGTCCTCCATGTGGTCATCTTCGTCGGCGGGGACGCCGGCGACAAAGAACACCACGTTATCATCCTGCTTCACCTGTTCGGCGCGGAGCATTCCCTGGATCGTGCGCCGGGCGACGTCCATGGCGAGGTCAGTGGCGTTGAACCTCTGCCCCCCCAAGGCCTCACCCTCCTCAGTGCACGCCTCGACCTGGACCGCTTCGAGCGCCCGTTCGGGACTATCCAGTGCCGAGTCCAGCCACTCGTAGGTCAGGCACAGCTTGGCCCGCGTGTCCGGACTCAGGATGCGTTCGGTCAGGAGCAGATGGGCGATCTCCTGCGCAGCCCGGCG
>CBFDAZ010000625.1:0-3762 GCA_965602825.1 uncultured bacterium | reverse complement strand
GATCGTCATCAGCTACGAGGGCTTCGGCAAAGACAGGATCCTCCCGGCCGGGGACGTCCTCAGCCCCGAGGGCTCGTACCTGCGTCCGGAATCTCGCTGGTGTCCGGCGGTCGGCTTCCTGGAGTTCCGGGCTCCCGTGCGCGTGGCGATCACCGTCCCCGAGGGCCAGTTGGCCCTCGGGCCGGGCGTGCTGAAATCCGAGCGCAAGACCGAAACAGGCGGCACGACCTTTGAGTGGGAATGCCGCCAGAACGCGATGGGCGTCTGCATCGCCGCCGGACCGTGGGAGCGGCTGGACGGCGAGGCCGGCGACCTGCCGATCATCGTGCTCCTGTGGAAGCAGCACGCGGACCACGCCGCGAGGCTGCTTGCCGAAGCCAAGGAGGTAGTGGCGCACTTCACGTCGATCTACGGCGACTTCCCGTATGACAAGCTCGCCATCGCGGAGATCCCGTTCTTCCCCGGTGGCTATAGCCCGACATCGATGGTGCTGTTCGGCGAGTTGATGTTCGACGAGAAGGAGGACCTCATCCAGAAGGTCCTGGCCCACGAGATCGCTCACCAGTGGTGGGGGAATCTGGTTCTCCCTCAGGGCCCGGGCGCCGGCTGGCTGGCCGAGGGTTTCGCCGAGTACTCGAGCATCCTGTACGTGGGCCGCGCGAACGGCGAGGAGGCCTTTCGCCGGGCGCTGTGGGACGCCAAGCAGCAGTACCACGTCCTGATGCAGAACCCGCCGGAAGAGCCGATCATCGAGACCGACCCTTTCAATCAGCAAGGCTCCTACATCGGCGTGGTCTACTCCAAGGGCGCTTATGTGCTCCACATGCTGAGGTACGTCGTCGGCGATGAGGCCTTCTTCGCCACGCTGAAGGGCTTCCTGGAGGCTCATCCCTACGGTATCGGGACGATTGCTGGCTTCCGAGAGGAAGCCGAGAAGCATTCAGGCCAAAAGCTGGAGTGGTTCTTCGAGGAGTGGCTGGAGCGGACGGGGACGATCGAGCTGACCTACGACTGGTCCACGACGTCGCTTGACGACGGCCGGTACGAGACGACGATCACCCTCGATCAGCGGACGGAGAAGCCCTACCGGATGCCGATAGACCTGCGCCTGGTCACCTCGAAGGGCAAGCCGGAGAGCACGGAGGACCTGACGGACCCCCACAGCGAGTTCCGCTTCGTGACGAGCGCGGAACCTCGCGACATCGACATCGACCCCCACGACAACCTCCTGCTCGCCGTGCCGAAGCGTGCAACACCCGGCGGGTGAGGCAGGGCGACGGCGAGGGCTGACGGCGACACCGAGGCTCCCCACATACACGGGAGTATACCAGGCAAGACACGGAGACACAGAGAACGGCAGACGGAGGGTGACGGCGAGGCGGAGTTGGTCGTGTCGTTTGGGGACTGCACCAAGGCGCGCGGCGTGGCCTGTGCGCCTGGTCTCCGCTTGCTGCTACAGTCCGCCGCTCTCCTGGCTCCAGACTCCCGCCTGTCGCGAGGCGGGATAACGCACCTGCAGCCTCGGACCATCTGGTCCCTCCTCACCGTGCTCAAAGGAGTAATCCACACCTCCGGCGAATCGACAGGCCTCGCGCGTCTTCATAGGGCGCGAGGACAGTGACCGAGGTCATCTGTGACGGCGTGGCAAACCAACGTTTCGGCCCAGTCGCAACAGGCATACAGACATTGAGCGAGGAGGCCAGCCATGGAAGAAGCACGGCGACCAGGTGGGCAGGACGTACGACCGGGTACGCTTGAGGAGTTGTTGGTCGAGGCGAGAGTCCTGGAGCCACCGGAGGAGTTCAAGCAGAACGCCGTAACGGCCGACCCCGCCGTCTATGCCACGGCCGCCGCAGATCCCGAAGCGTACTGGGCCGGATGGGCGGAGCAGCTCGACTGGTACGAGCCGTGGGAGAAGGTCCTGCAATGGGACCCGCCCCACGCCCAGTGGTTCGTCGGGGGGAAGCTGAACGCGTGCTACAACTGCGTGGACCGGCACGTGAAGAACGGTCTCCGCAACAAGGCCGCGATCATCTGGGAAGGCGAGCCGGGCGACCGCCGCACCCTGACTTACTGGGACCTGTACCGGGAGGTCAATCGCTTCGCCAGCGCTCTCAAAGCCCGTGGGATCAAGCGCGGGGATCGGGTGGCGATCTACATGCCGATGATCCCCGAGCTCCCGATCGCCATGTTGGCCTGCGCGCGCATTGGTGCGATCCACTCCGTCGTGTTTGGCGGGTTCAGCGCGGAGGCGCTCGCCGACCGGATCAACGACTCCCAGGCGAAGGCCCTTATCACGGCCGACGGCAGCTACCGCCGCGGGCAGATCATCCCTCTCAAACACGACGCCGATTACGCTCTTCGCGACACGCCCTCCATCGAGCACGTCTTCATGGCCGAAAGGGGCGAGTTCCCCCTGCGCATTCAGGAGGGCCGCGACTACTGGTGGCATCGGGTGATCCAGGACGCGGAGTCTTACTGCGAGCCCGAGCGCATGGATGCGGAGGATACCCTCTACACGCTCTATACGTCCGGCACCACGGGCCGTCCCAAGGGGATCGTGCACACGACCGGTGGCTACATGACCGGTGTGTTGGCGACCATGAAATGGGTCTTCGATCTGCGGGACACGGATGTGTTCTGGTGCACCGCCGACATCGGATGGGTCACCGGGCACTCGTACATCGTGTACGGCCCACTCGCCGCCGGCGCGACCATCGTCATGTATGAGGGGGCGCCGGACTGGCCGGACCGCGACCGGTTCTGGCAGATCGTCGAGGACTTCGGGGTGACCGTGTTTTACACCGCCCCGACTGCCATCCGCGCCTTCATGAAGTGGGGAACGGAACACCCCAAGCAACACGATCTCTCCTCCCTGCGTCTGCTGGGAACGGTCGGCGAGCCGATCAACCCCGAGGCGTGGATGTGGTACCACGAGAACATCGGGCAGAAGCGCTGCCCGATCGTCGATACCTGGTGGCAAACGGAAACAGGCATGATACTGATCACGACCCTGCCAGGCATCGGGAAGATGAGGCCCGGGTCCGCCGGCGTGCCCTTCCCGGGGGTCGAGGCGGCCCTGATGACCGAGGACGGGCAGCGACTTGAGACCGGTGGGGGCTACCTGGCCCTGACCCGTCCGTGGCCGGCGATGCTACGGGGGATCTACGGAGACCCGGAGCGCTACGTCGAGCAGTACTGGTCTAAGTGGGACAAGGCGACCTACTTCACGAGCGACGGGGCCAAACGGCATGAGGATGGCTACTTCACCTTGCTGGGGAGAGTGGACGACGTCCTGAATGTCTCAGGCCACCGCCTTGGCACGATGGAGGTTGAGAGCGCTCTGGTTGACCATCCCGACGTTGCCGAGGCAGCCGTGGTAGGATGCGCCGACGAGATTAAAGGCACGGCCATCGCCGCTTTCGTGACGGTCAGGGTTGACATCGAGCCCTCCCGGGACCTGGAAGCGGAACTGAAAGAGCACGTCGTTAAGAAGATCGGCGCCATTGCGCGCCCGAAGACCGTCATCTTCTCCGGCGACCTTCCGAAGACGAGGAGCGGCAAGATCATGCGCCGCCTGCTGCGCGACATCGCTGACGGCCAGGTTCTGGGAGACACCACAACGCTGGCCGACGCCTCCGTCGTGGAAGGCCTCAAGCGCCAGTACGAGGAGCAGGACGAGGACTAGCCAGGTCTATTCACGACGGACGATCGACATAGGTAGGCCCTCGCGGGCTTTCCCTGTCACACCACCGTGCGTAC
>CBFDAZ010000624.1:0-3763 GCA_965602825.1 uncultured bacterium | reverse complement strand
GACAGTCCCCTTTTCCGCCTGAACGACGGCGGAGAAAGGGGACAGTCCCTCAACGCCACCACCGCCTGCTGCAGCAGCGTGCGGCATGCCACTGGGGGCAATCTTCGAAGCAGTCGCTCATGCCGCGAGGCGGCAGCCGGAAACGATGGAGATCACACCGCTTGCCACCTCTGCCGGCGAGGGCGCGAGCCCTCGCTCTATCCCAATCAGGCAACGTCAACGGCATCACCACCCGCCACCTCGCGGACGAGGGCGTCCGCGCTCCTACGACAAATCTTCGAGGCAGTTGGGCATGCCCCGGTGGGGCACGCGGAAGCAATGAAGATAGGACGATGTCGGGTTGGGAAACCCGACCCACGAACGGCTCGAACAGCGCGGGGTCTGCCAGCAGGCCTTCCGGGCTGTTACGCCGACGGGCCTGGAGCTCCGCCCCCACGGGCGTATCCCGGGTCCTCAAGGCAGTGTGAGACATGAGTCTGGTCGTCGGCTTGGACATCGGCTCCACAACCACCAAGGCTGCTCTGGCTGGGGACGGGAGAATCCTCGGACACGCCGTGGCGGCCACGGGAGCCAAGTGCAGACGGGCGGCGCAGGCTGTGCTCGGTGAGGCACTCGACGCGGCCGGACGCGACGCCTCGGACATTGAGTACACCCTCTCCACTGGCTATGGGCGGCGCCTGGTGGAGTCTGCCGACAGCACGGTGAGTGAGATCACGGCCAACGCGACGGGAGCGCAGTACCTGACGCGTGGGGGCGCCCCGGCACGCACGATCATCGACATCGGTGGCCAGGACAGCAAGGCCATCTCGCTCGACAGCGACGGCACCGTCCGCAACTTCGCCATGAACGACAAGTGCGCCGCCGGAACCGGCCGGTTCCTGGAGGTCATGGCTCGAATCCTCGAGGTGGACCTGGACCAGCTTGGGCCCCTTTCTCTGCAATCGACCGAGAAGGTGACGATCAGCAGCATCTGCACCGTCTTCGCGGAGACCGAGGTGATCTCCCTGCTGGCGCAGGCGCGCCAGGTCCCGGACATCCTGGCCGGCGTCCATCGCTCGGTCGCCAAGCGGATCGGTGACCTCGCGCGCGGTGTCGGCGTCGTCGAGCCGGTGTTCTTCGACGGCGGGCCGGCGCTGAATGCGGGGCTGAAACAAGCACTCCAGGAAGAACTCAGCGTGGAGCTCATCGTGCCTGAGTCGCCTCAGGTCGCAACGGCCATCGGTGCGGCCATCCTTGCAGCACGGCGTTTGAGCGATCGCCAGCCAGAGCGCAGCTCACGGGGCACGACGGATGCAAGTGTATGACAGGAGGGGAGAAGTGTCTCAGCGCCTGACCTCGATCATCGGTGTGCTCGCCGTGGCCGCGGCGACCTGCGCTGCGGCTGATGAACCGATCAGACTGGATGGCCTCAACGTCGAAGGGTGGACGGTGGGCGACGGGCCCAAGACGTGGATCGGCGACGCCGTGGAGGAAAAGATCGATGGGTTCGTCGTCTTCCACCAGGGCTTCAACCTCAACGACACGCAGTGGCTGCTGCTCGAAGCGGGCGGAGCGAAGCTCGATGTCTTCGTGTTCACCTACGACACGTCGGCAAACGCCTATGGGCTCTACTCGGTCATGCGTCGCACGATGATGCAGGCGGAGGGGGCCGAGTCCGTTGAGATCGGCGACGAAGCCTCGTTCCATCCGATGGGGCAGCTTCTGGCGTGGGCGGGTCGCTGCTGCATCATCGTCACGACGGCCACGCCCGAACCTCCCGAGAAGCAGGCTTTCGTGGCCGCCGCCGAGCAGCTTGCGGCACAGCTCGAAGACAAGTCCGAGCGACCGGAGATCGTCAAGGCATTGCCGGCCGAGGGACTGCAGGACTCCTCGATCATCTACTGCCACCACCGGCAGTCCCTGGAGCAAGTCTACTACGCCGGCGAGGAGAACGTCCTGCGCTTGGGCGACGATGTGACGGTGCCGACGCAGGTGGAGGCGACGTACGCCCAGTATACGATCGACGACCGGCCACACAAGATCGTTCTGATCCGCTACCCCGAGGCCGCCGATGCAGAGCAAGCGGCCGAGGCCTTCGGCGCCATGCAGGCCAGCGGGGCGAAGTCGGACCAAACGGACGGTGACTGGCGCGACATTGAGATGCGCAACGGCAAGCACACGCTGATCTACCAGTCCGGCAAGCTGTTGGGGTTCTCGCCGGAGGCGACTCGGGCAGACCAGGTAAAGGCAATCATCGAGTCGGCGGCCGACCGACTGGCAGGGCAGGCGGGCGAGGAGTGAGGCCGCCAGGCTGTCCCAGGAGGACTCGATCTTGTGGACGGGCCTACGGCCGCACGTGAAGCCGCCCGGGCACTCGAACGCCTCTGCGCGCGCGGCGACCGGCCCGAGTTTTTGAAGCCGTTCACAGACGCAGCCGCCCAGCCGCTGCCTGTCGGCCTCCTGCAGTACGCAAAGACCAGTCAGAAGCCGGCCATTGGGTACCTCTGCGCTCTTGCCCCCCTGGAACTGATCGCCGCTGCCGGTGCCGTCCCCGTTCGGCTAGATGCCGGCAGTGCCGAGTGCGCGTCGCTGGCCGGCGAGCCGATCCACCGCGATTGCTGCCCCGTGGTGCGGTCGATGTGGGGGGCACTGTCGATCCTCCGGGAGGATCCCGAGCTGTTTGGTGCACTGTCGCTCCTGGTGGTGCCGCGGCCCTGTGACTGGAAGGCCGCGCTGCCCGAGGCTCTGACTGACGAGTTCGGTCCGGAGGTCTTCGCTCTCGATGTCCCGCGGACGCGCCGCAGGGAAACCTCGCGGCAGTCGTGGCACCGGCAGGTGCGCGACCTGGCGGCCGACCTGGAACGCGTCACGGGCAACGCGATCACGCGCGAGACACTCCGCGAGGCGATCGCTCTCTATCGGCGCGCCTCGGAGGTAAGCCGCACGCTCGGCGCAGCCATGGCGGCGGAGACCCCGCCGTTGTGGGGAAGCGATCTGCTGCTGGTCCATTCGGCCGCCCTGCTCATGCCTATTGATGAATGGATTGGTGCGGGCGAGGCTCTTGTGCACGAGGTGCGCGAGCGTGTCACAAGCGAGACGGGAGTAGGGGCGGATCGGCCTCGCTTACTGCTCGCTGGATCGCCCTGTGTCTGGCCGCACTTCGGGCTGCCCGGGCTGGCGGAAGAGAGCGGCGGAGTCATCGTTGCAGATGAGAGCTGCGCAGGGTCCAGGCTGTTTTACGATGCCGTCTGGGTCGATGAGCCGACCGTGCCCGACATGATCGATGCGGTGGCGGACCGGTATCTGCTGCCCTGCACCTGTCCGGTGTTTGCCGAGTCCGAGGACCGGCTGTTCCGGCTGGAGAGCATCATCGAGGACTTCCGGCCGGATGGAGTGATCTACCACGTACTGAAGAGCTGCTTCGTCTACGACGTGCAGCTCGCCGCCGTCCAGGAGCGCCTGGAGGCGGCCGACATCCCCATGCTGAGGATCGAGACGGATTACGGCGACGCCGACCAAGAAGCGGTCCGCACCCGACTGGAGGCCTTCATCGAGACGCTGGCGAGCCGGCGAGCATGACTGACCGGTGGGATCGCGCCTGCACTCAGGCATGCGTGTGATGTGGCGTCAGCGGGCAGGCTGCGCGGGCATAAGCGCTGACTTAGGCGGTCTGCGCCACGGGTTCGGGCCGGATACTCCGCCTGCAGACGGCGGCAGGCTCGTATTCGGCCCCTCCTGACGGCTTATGTTAGCGCGTATCGGCCGCGCGGGCCAGGCGGGGGTG
>CBFDAZ010000623.1:0-3768 GCA_965602825.1 uncultured bacterium | reverse complement strand
CGCTACGCCGACGGGCCTGGAGACCCGTCGGCACGAACGACCTCCAAATCTCCGAAGCAGCCATGCATGAGCGCGGGCGCTCACCCGGGAACGATGAAGATGAGCGTTCTGCCGACGGCTTGCGGGCCGCTACCCCGACGGGCCTGGAGACCCGTCGGCACGGGAGAAGCGCAAATCTTCGAAGCAGCCATGGATGCCGCGGTGCGGCACCCGGAAACGACGAAGATCACACCGCCTGCCACCTCGCGGACGGGGGCGTCCGCGCGCCGAACGGCGGATATTCGGGGCAGGCGTGCTTGACTGAATAGGCCACGGAGGTGTTCTCCCGGAATGGCGGCGTCGTCGAACGACCAACCGATCCGCTGCGGGATCGTCGGCTATGGGCTGACCTTCAACTTCGGCTGGGTGCACGCGCGATGGATCGAGGCCGTCCCGGACCTGCAGCTCGTGGCGATCTGCGACCGGGACCCGGAGTGTGCCGCAAGGGCGGCGCAGGACTGGCCTGGTGTTGACACCTACGTGGACCTGGCCGAGATGCTCCAGCGGGAGGACCTGGACCTCGTCTCGGTGGTCACCCCGCACAACACGCACGCGGAGATAGCGGCGCAGTGTCTGCGGGCGGGGAAGCACGCGGTTGTCGAGAAGCCGATGTGCCTGACCGTCGCCGAGGCGACGGCGATGATCGAGGAGGCAGAGGCCGTTGGTCGCACGCTTGCCGTATTCCACAACCGCCGGCACGACGGCAACTACCGGGCGATCCGCGAGCTCATCGGCCAGGGCAGGCTCGGGCGCGTATTCCACATCGAGTTGTCGGCCTGCGGCTACGGCCGGCCGGGAGACACGTGGCGGGCCCACAAGGACGTGTCCGGCGGCGCCTTCTACGACTGGGGCTCCCACGCCATCGACTGGGTCCTGTCGCTCGTGCCCAGCCGGATGACCGAGGTGTGCGGCTTCTTTCACAAGCTCGTGTGGCCGGACGTCTCGAACGAGGAGCAGGTACGGGCGATCATCCGGTTCGAGGATGGGACGGTCGCGGACATTATGCAGTCCAGCATCGCCCTGGTCGGCAAGCCGCTCTGGCGCATCCTGGGCACGGAGGGCGCCATCGAGGACACTGGCGCTGGGGCCATCGAGGGCTACTGCGACGAGGTGACCGGTCCTTCAGGGGGCAGCCTGCGCCTGGTGACCGAGAAGGGCGAGACGGAGGTCCCGTACAAGGAATCGGACTGGGTGAGCTACTACCGTGACATGGCGGATCACCTTGTGCGCGGCGCGCCTGTCCCGGTGACCGGTGAGGAGGGCCGCCGGGTCGTCACGGTCCTTGAGACCGCGGAGAAGTCAGCCAGGAGCGGCCGGTCGGAGTCGGTACCGTTTCCCTGAGTGAGGCGAGCGGATGAATTCTGCGCGCGAAGTGCTGAAGGCGGAACTCGAGGAGAAAGCCCGCAGAATCCGGGCGCACGTTGTGCGGATTGCGGGCATGTCCGATTGCCACACGGGCGGGTCGCTGTCGATCGCCGATCTGATCGCGGCGCTCTACTTCCACATCCTGAAGGTAGACCCGGCGAATCCCGACTGGGATGGCCGCGACTACTTCATCCTCAGCAAGGGCCACACGGTCCCGGCGCTTTCTGCGGCCCTCGCCATGCGCGGCTTCTTCAGCGAGGACGTGCTGACAACCCACCTTGAGCTGGACAGCATCATCTCCGGACACGCGTGCGCCCGCGTCACTCCGGGGATAGACGTGTCCACCGGTGCTCTGGGCCACGGGCTCTCCATCGGGGTGGGAACAGCCCTGGCGATACGGATGGACGGTACGCCGAACCGGGTCTTCGTTCTGCTTGGCGACGGAGAGCTGCAGGAGGGATCGAACTGGGAGGCGGCGATGGCGGCGGCTCACCACCGGCTGGACCACCTTGTCGCCATCGTGGACCGCAATCGCTACCAGACGGGCCCGACCGAGGAGATGATGGCGCTCGAGCCGCTCGCCGACAAGTGGGCCGCCTTTGGCTGGAGCGTGCGGGTCATCGACGGGCACGACATGGGTGAGGTGGTGGAGGTGCTCGAGGGCGTCCCGTTCGACACGGGACGGCCCTCGGCTGTCATCGCGCAGACGGTGAAGGGGCAGGGAGTCTCCCTGAGCCGCCACCATCACATGGACCGGTTCAACGAGGAGCAGATGCGCGCCGCCCTGCGGGAGCTGGGCGAGCCGGTGGATTGACGGAGGAGCTGCAACATGGCGAAGCCCTTCGCCGAGGTGCTGCTGGAGCTGGCCCGGGAGGACCCCCGGATTTGCGGGGTGAGCTGCGACTGCTGGGGTTTCCTGGCGCCACTGGCGCGCGAGTTTCCCAAGCGGGCGATCGAGGTCGGGATCGCGGAGCAGAACCTGATCGGCGTGGCCGCCGGGCTGGCGGTGCGGGGCAAGATCCCCTTTGCCATCGGCATGAACCCCTTCGTAACCATGCGCTGCTTCGAGCAGGTCCGCACCGACGTTGCTTACGGTGGTCGGAACGTCAAGATCATCGGCGGCTACGGTGGAGGGCTGATGTACGCCGGCTGGGGCTGCACGCACCACGCGATGGAGGAGATCGGGCTCATGCGCCTGATCCCCACGATGAGCATCGTCATGCCGGCCGATGGGTTCGAAACCGAGCAGGCAGTCCGGGCGGCCGCGGCGACAGAGGGCCCGTTCTACATCTCGCCGGCTGGTGGCGCGCTGCCCATCGATACCCCCGAGGAGCGGCGTGCCTTCGAGATCGGCAAGGCCGTGGAGTTGCGCTCGGGTGAAGATGTCGCGATCATCGGGACAGGCCCCACGGTCGCCGAAGCTCTGCACGGCGGAGAGCTGCTCGCGGCCCAGGGCGTGCAGGCGCGCGTGCTGTCCATGCACACCGTCAAGCCCATCGATCGGGAGGCGGTGCTCGGCGCCGCGCAGACGCGGCTGATCGTGACCATCGAGGAGCACACCGTGGTCGGGGGATTGGGCGGCGCAGTCGCGGAGGTGCTGGCCGAGGCGGGTGCGGGCACGCCGCTCAAGCGCCTGGGCCTGCAAGACGTTTTCGCATGCATGGTTGGCAGCTATTCGGACCTGAAGAGCCGCTACGGCATCACGTCGCAGGCGATCGTGGAGGCGGTTCTCGGAACCCGGTGACGACCGGCAAGCGCCCTGCGAGGACACCACCCATGACCGCTCGCGAGCGTTTCCGCGCGACCGCGCGCTTCGAGCCCGTCGATCGGGCGTTTCTGCTGCAGCCGTGGGTGTGGCCGGAGACGCTGAGGCGCTGGCAGGCGGAAGGACTCCCGGCAGACGCCGATCTCGGGTCGTGCTTCGGCACTGACCGGGAGACCTGTGTGCCGCTAGCTGCGCAGGGGCCCTACGGGCCTCACCTACACCCTCCCCTTGAACGCAAGGTGCTCTCCGAGACGGATCGGCACATGGTCGTGCGCGACGAAGAGGGGAACACGGTCCGCCTGCTCAGGGACGACCCGCTGGCGTCCATGCCCGAGTGGCTCGAGTACCCCGTGCAGAGCCGCGACGACTGGGAGCACGTTGTCAAGCCGCGGCTGGACCCCTCGATCCCGGGCCGCCGGCCGGAGGGTGAAGCGTGGGAGGCCTACGTCCGACAGGTGCGGGAACGGGAGTACCCCCTCGGCATCTGGTGCGGATCGTTCTACGGCTGGCCGCGGAGCTTCATGGGTGTCGAGCGGCTGTCGTACGCCCTCTACGATGAGCCTGAGCTGGTCCACGAGATGTGCGAGCATATCGCCGAC
>CBFDAZ010000622.1:0-3768 GCA_965602825.1 uncultured bacterium | reverse complement strand
GGAAGCTGCTGGCAACCCATACGGATGGCGAGAATGACGGCCTCTGTGAGCTGTACCTGCAGGCCGGGGTCGATGTCGCCGACTCGATCTGTCCGGCGCCGATGACGCGACTGAGTCTGGCGGACTACCGGGAGAAGCTCAGCGACAAGATCGCAATCTGGGGCGGGCTCTGCTCGGTGAGTGTGCTGCCGGGGAGCTTCACGGACGAGCAGTTCGAGCAGCACATCGACGATGCCTTGGCTGCCGTTGGCGATGGCCGCGGACTCATCTTCAGCCTCGCCGACACAATGCCCCCGGACGCCTCTCTCGAGCGCATCCGGTACATCGGTGAGCGCATCGACCGTCACGAGGTCAACTGACAGACCAGAACGGAGAAGAGCCCACATGAGAGCTGCCCTTCTGCTACCCATCCTGGCGATTGGGGGATTCGTCTTGGCCGAGACGACGAGCCGCGCTCAGACTGCCTTCTACGTGGCCACCGATGGCAATGACGAATGGTCCGGCCGCATCCCCGAACCCAACGAGGGCAAGACCGACGGCCCGTTCCGCAGCCTCATCCGAGCGCGAGACGCGATCCGTGAGCTGAAGGCCCGCGAGGGCCTCACGCAGCCGGCCATCGTGTTCGTTCGTGGCGGAACCTACAAGCTGGACGAGCCCCTGGTCCTCACCCCGGAGGACTCGGGCACCGCTGATCTCCCGGTCACCTACGCAGCCGACGAAGGCGAGCGACCGATCATCAGCGGCGGGCGGGTCATCGCCGGCTGGGAGCCGGCTGAAGGCGGGCTGTGGAGCGTCGAGATTCCCCAGGTCAAGGCGGGAGAATGGTACTTCCGGCAGCTCTTCGTCAAGCGCCCCGACCCAAAGCACTTCGAGCGCCGCTATCGGCCGAGTCTGGGCGCCTTCGTCATCGCCGGGCTGACGAACGCGCCTCCGAAAGAGGGAGCGCCCCACCGCCGCAGCCAGGATGAGTTCCGCTTCTTCCCGGGCGACATCGAGGCCTGGGAGAACCTGGATAATGTGGAGATCGTCGCTCTCCACGACTGGAGCGCCTCGCGGCTCCGCATCCGCGAGCTCGACCTGGAGAACCAGATTGTCCGGTTCACCGGCTACCCCGTCTACCGCATCGGCCACTGGTGGAAGGATGGCCGCAACCCGTACTACGCGGAGAACGTGAAAGAGGCCCTGGGCAGACCCGGCGAGTGGTATCTCGATCGGGCCAGCGGCGTCTTGAGTTACCACCCGCTCCCGGGCGAGGACATGGAGACGCTCTCCGTCGTCGCGCCCGCGACCGAACAACTCGTGAAACTGGTCGGCGAACCGGACGCGGGCATCCCGGTCGAGCACATCCGCCTCCGCGGCCTGACCTTCGCCCACACCCACTGGACCTTGCCCGAAGAAGGGTACAGCGCGGGGCAAGGGATGACCGATCTGCCGGCGGCCCTCCAGGCCTCGGCCGCGCGCAACATCCGCGTCGAGGGCTGCACCTTCGCCCACCTCGGCGCCTACGCCGTCGAGCTAAGCGGCGGCTCGAGTGACAACGAGATCACCGGGAACCACATGTTCGACCTTGGCGGAGGGGGTGTGAAGGTCGGCGGCGGCCCCGGCACGCCGAAGAACAACCTCGTCGCCAACAACCTCATCTCCGACGGCGGCCTGGTCCACTTCTCCGCCCACGGCATCTGGGCCGGCATCACCGACCACACCGTGATCCGCCACAACGTGGTGCGCCAGTTCCTCTACTCCAATGTCTCCGTCGGCTGGAGCTGGAACGACCGGCCGACGGCGTGCCAGGAGAACGTCATCGAGTACAACCACCTCCACGATTCGATGATGCTGCTGGCGGACGGCGGAGCCATCTACAGTCTCGGCTTCCAGCCCGGCACCATCATTCGTGGCAACCACATCCACGATGTCCACCGCAGCAAGTTCGCCGGCCGGGCGCCGAACAACGGCATCTTCCTCGACCAGGGCAGCAAGGCATTCCTGATCGAGGGCAATGCCATCTACAACACTTCCGCCGATCCCATCCGCCACAACCAGAACCAGCCGGATTGGCACACCTGGACGGACAACTCCTTCGGCGTCACGCCCGATGATCCGGCGTTCCCGCAGGCAATCGTGGAGCAGGCGGGGCTGGAGCCCGACTTCCGCCACCTGGATGCGGAGCCGGTGCCGGTCACGCCCACTCCCATCCTCAGCATGGAGCTTCCACCGCCCCCTCCGCCCGGGCCGATCATCGATGACTTCGAGGAGAACACGCAAGGCACCGGGCCCATGAAGCGCTTGATCCAGGGCGCCGACGAGAACGTGCATATCCGAGTCACCGACGAGACCGCTGCCCAGGGAACGCGCAGCCTGAAGTTCACCGACGGCCCGGAGGCCAAGAAGCCGTTCTACCCGTATCTCATCTACAGGCCCGAGTTCACCGAGGGACCCGTCACCATCAGCTTGCACATCCGCCTTGAGCCCGAGGCGGTTGCCGAGGTAGCAGGACGGCAGTACGATGGTGGCAAGTACACGAGCGGCCCGAGTTTGAGGATCGAGGGGACCGGGAAGTTCCTTGCAGCCGGGGAAGAGCTCCTGGAGGTCCCGGTGGACGAGTGGTTCCACGTGGAGATGAAGCTCGGCCTGGGGCAGGCCGCCGCGCCCACGTATGATCTCACGGTGACGCTGCCGGGGGAAGAACCGCGCCTCTTCTTCGGGCTGCCGATGGTCAAGCCGGAGTTCTCTCGCCTCGATTGGCTGGGCATCACCTGCCCCGGCACAGCCGAGGCGGCGTTCTACGTGGACGACGTCCGCATCCTGAACGAGTAGAGCGAGAATGCACAGGTCTGCAGCCGTTCCGGAGACCGCTGGCATCCTGCCTCGAAGACCTGCCGTTCCCAGCCGTTCGTGGCGGCGCAGCTCCTGCTGCGCCACGCTGGCTCCGCCCTTCGTCTCTCGTGGGGGTGTGTGCGAAAAACGGGGACTGGCACCGCGTTTCGCCGGACTACCCTTCTCCACAGGCCAACTTGCGCGCGAAACGCGTGCCTGTACCCGCTTTTCGCTGTTGCGGGTGCCGCCTCGCGGCGTGGGCGGCCCCTGCAGATGCCGTCTCTGCCGTTCTGGCCGTCGCTACGGCCTTCTGTGTTGAGGACCTCAGACGGCAAGGAGCCTGAACGATGAGCCTACGAGCGAACATGTCTCTTCCCCGACTGCAGACCGCCGCCTCGGTGGCGCGGGCGCCGTACTGCTTCCTCGTGGTCGCCCTCGCGCTGGCAGCGCGCTCTCCCGTTGGCGCCGACGCCGGGACCGGGCCTCCTTACCAGGCCACCGGCGTCAAGGTCGGCGAGGTCACCGCGACCAGCGCCATCATTTGGACGCGACTGACCCTCAACCCCGAGCGCCTCAACGACGGTGTGTGGCCACCGCAGCGAGACGCGAACCAGCCGCAACTGCCGGACGGAGTGTCGGTAGAGGGGCTGGAAGGAGCCGTTCCCGGTGCGCCGGGAGAAGTGCAGGTTCTCTACCGCCCGCGGGGGAGCGCTGAGACGGCGAGTACGCCGTCGGTTGCCGTTGACGCCGACCGTGACTTCACCCACCAGTTCGTATTGACCGAGCTGCAGCCGGATACGGAGTACCTGTTCCGCGTCTGGGGCTGTTCAGAGGCTGAGCTCGGCCGACCGGCGAATGAAGACGTCGCACATGCCGTTCCGGGCGCGGTGTGCCGAGAGCTCGGTCCCCCGGTAGACGGACGCTTCCGAACGGCTCCCGCCGCCGATCGCCCGG
>CBFDAZ010000621.1:0-3782 GCA_965602825.1 uncultured bacterium | reverse complement strand
TGTCTGGCGGTGCTGAGGGGTAGGAGCGGTTTCAACCGCGACCGTCGTTCGCCGTAGGCGTTCCCTGCCAGCGGCTTCAGCGACACTCATCCGACGGCACGAGGGCAACAACAACACGGCAACGGCATCGCGGTTGAAACCGCTCCTACCCCCCACCCGGCGCCTGTACGGTGACCGGTCGATGCTCATGCAGCGCGTTGACTCCAAATAGCCCATCGAGAATCGTGAACTCCTATTCAGCCAGCGGGCTTGAAGGGCTCCTGCCCGACGCGCGCCCACGGGCTCTGCCAGTCGCCGTCATCGAAGTCGGGCTCCCGCCAATCGATCGGTGGCTCGGCGGAGCTGCGCCACACCGGGCTGGTGCACAGGTTGAGCTTCCAGCCATCGGGCGTCTCGATACCACCTTCGGCCCACACTGCCGACAGCGCTTCCCCGGCTTCGAGCCCGATACACAGCGCGTTCCGACCCTCGCGCAGGTGGGGTGCCAGATCGACCGGGATCGGGGTACCCGACCCATCGTCGCGGGCGATCTCCTCACCATTGAGCCACACCTTCCAGAAGCCGACACCCGCCACGCGGACCGTCGCCCTCGCTTCGCCTGGCTCGCCGGGCATCGAGAAGGTCCTGCGGTAGGCAGAGAGCAGGACCTCGTCCGCCTCGCCCCGACACCAGATGAAGGCCGGTCGCTGGGAGAAGCGCTCGTTCGGCGCATCGCTCACGTAGGCCTTCCCGTTCGCCATCTCGCCCGGCGGCACCCAGGACGGGTCGTTGCTGAGGGCGACGCAGTCAACCCACGCATCCATGGCGTCAATGCCAATCAGCCGCAAGTCGGCCTGGGTATCCTCGATGACCTGGGTGTGGTACCAGACCCACTGTGACGTCCCCACGCCACCACACGCGTACGAGATCTCTCCGTTCACCTCGAACACGCACGCGCGGTCCTCCAACCAGTCCCACAGACGGATCCACCCGTACCACGGCCCGTCGGCAGGCAACTCAACCGTGCCCGTCGGTGTCCCGCGGTCGGTGTTCCCGTAGATCCACTCGCCGCCGGAGGGGTCGTTCCAGTTCTGCGTCAGCCACCCTTCGCGCTCGGTGAATACCGTCTCGGCCTCGTAGAACAGGTAGTGGCGCTCCGCTGTGAGCGCTGACACAGCCTCCTGCTGAGCAGTGCATTGCACACTGAACGCAAGTAACCAGAGGGCCGCCAGCCCCAGGAAGGCCCTCTTGAGGAAGACGGGGGAGACAGCCGGCGCAGGCCGGCCTTCCGGGACCGAAGCCGTTCCGCAGCGGTGCTGAGGGGTAGGAGCGGATTCATCCGCGACCGTCGTATGCCGCGGACGTTCGGCCTGAGCAACGGCGTCACGGTTCAAGCTCCTACCCCCCGTCAGCCGCCAGGACAGTCGTCGGTCAATGCCCGTGCAGCGCATCTATCCCTCAGTTGACTGCTCACGAAGAACGAAGATCCGCGTCTCCGCATCCGCCGGCAGCCCAAGCGCAAGCCCTGCATTGCCGTCGAAGTCCGCCAGCTCGATCTGGCGGGCCTGTTCGGCCTCCGCCCAGCCGGGGTCGTACGTCGCGATCACATGGTACCTCCCCAGCCTCACGCGCCGCACGATCGGCAGCGTCTCGGCGAACTGCTCCTGGGCCGAAACGTCGATCTTCACCTCGCCGTGCCGCAGCAGGTACTCGAGGGCCTTGGCCAGCGCCATCCCCTCGATCATGGCGGCGACCGGTTCTGCCTGCGGCCGCAGGCACGGAACCAGGTCAGCCTCAGCCATGGCATAGACTGGCTTGTCCTCACTGACGCCGTAGTTGCCCTGTTGGTTGCCCTTCTCGATGCGCTGGAACCGGACGAGGCCATCGTCAGCGGCGCTCAGGACATGGAGCACGTCGTGGCGCGCAAACTGCGTCGGCTGGGCGGCGCCCTCGGCGGGGCACTCAAAGGGCCGACCCACCATCACATCTGTTTCCTCCTTCAACGGCGGCGGGACCTGGTGGCTGCCCGTACCGGACCAGTTCCAGCACACAAAGCCGTCGCACCCCGTGAAGAAGCAGAAGGCGGTCATCGCCCGCATGTCTTCGTTCCGCTGCGGCTGCCCCTGCCACCAGCGCCAGCCTCCTCCGCCACCGTGCAGCAGCGTCCAGTAGTATGGGCGCACGGGCTTCTGCTCGGGCATCGTCCGGATCAGCTTCATATTGAGGTCGATGTTGGCGAGCGTATAGGCGACGTTCTGCGGCGACCAGTAGAAGCAGTAGACCGAGGGGTTCAGGATGTCCACCGCACCATAGATCGCCTTGCCGAAGGCGTTCCACGCCCAGTCGGTAGCCGGATCGACCTGCGCCTTCTCCAGCCCAAACCATGCCCGCCCGAAGGGCTGCCAGCCGTATACGCTGATGTCCTGCCAGCCCGCCCGACGCGCCGCCTCCACGGGCGCGACGTACGTCTTCGCATAGCCCCCATAGTACTTGCGCTCAAAGGCCTCCCGCGCAGCCTCGTCCGCGTCTGTCGGGTACCACTCCTGCTCGCGGAGCTTCTCGGGGGCCAGGCGCGCATGCTCCATGTCGATCATCAGGGAGTCGAAGCCCGCTTGCTGGGCAAACGTCCCGGCCTCCACCAGCCTCTGCTCGACATCCGTGTCTGGGAGCATGTCGTAGCGCAACGACGGAATCTCGTGCTCCTCGAGCCACTTCTCCCAGCTCACAAACCCACCCCATCGCAGCCATCGCGTTCCCTTGGGCACATGGGTCCGGTCGGTCGGATCATGGTTGTACGGGTACAGGATGTTGAAGCCGCGGGTTGAGGCGTAGTCCGTCATCTTCCAGTTGTGCCAGCCCCCGTAGCTGAACTCGTTGTTGAAGTACCGGAACCGGAAGGGCTCAATGCCACGCGCGATGTAGGGCTCCCGGCCCGCAGGACAGTCGTCGGTCATCTTCGGCGGGTACTCCTGCGCTGGCTCGCCCAGCATCGGCGGACCATCATCCAGCGCAACACCGCGGAGATCATCAACCGTAAGCGACTGGTCGGGGGACAGCTCGACGGTGCCTGTGGCCGGTAGCTCGATGACCTCGAACCCCTCCACCTTGCCGGCCAGCGCCTGCAGCTCTGCGTCGGCCTGCTCCTCTTGAGGTTGGGCGAGGCCGGCCACGATGGGAAGTACAGCCGCGAGCCACACAGCTCCGAAGTGCAGTCTCATTGCTACGCCCCCTTGCCCGTGTATGGTGACTATGGTGCGATTCGCGGCATCCACCCCGATGACCTGTCCCACGACAGAGCGCGACTTGGGCGGGAAGGGGGGAAGGCAGCCTCCGGCCAAGGACCATCGGCAGCGCGAGTCTACTGCGAGGTCACACATGATCCCGCTACTTCTCGCCCTCGCCGCCGGTCCGCTCGGGCAGCCCGGCCCGCTCGAGCCGATCCTCTACGACGACTGCGGCTCGCCGGGCCGGCAGCCCCATGTCCGGGTCGGCAAGCCGTGGACGTTCAGCGATACCGAGGTGTCGGCGCCGCTCTCCGCACGCACTGTTGCCTTCGACGCGACGGCTGTCCAGGTGAAGTACGACGGGCTCGCCCCCGAGGGACGTTACGGCCTTCGCGTCGTCTATGCCACCGAGCGAGACAACCCGCGCTCACAGCGGCTCCTCGCGGAGGGTGTCGAGCTCCACGGCACGCTGCCGTTACCGAAGGGTCAGGCGCGCACATACGAGTACGACATCCCTTCCGGGGTGGTCGCCGATGGCGCGCTCGATCTGACCTTCGAACGGATCAGTGGGCCCAACGC
>CBFDAZ010000620.1:0-3787 GCA_965602825.1 uncultured bacterium | reverse complement strand
AGTGCCGCGGACTGGTTCGGCGCTCGCGCCAATGCCCCTTGGGTATCGATCATCATGATCTGTCGCTCCGCGTGAGCCGCGATCTTCTCCCCCGCGAGCCACAGGTCGGCCAGCTCCGGAACGCGGCCGACGTGCGGTCTCTGGGCATCGAGGAGCTTCATGACCCCGTTGGCCTCTTGAGCAACGGCAGACGCCGCGTCCCGGATCGCTGCCAGAGCCGGCTTGGGTCTACCGTCCGGGTCGGTCAGCTCGTCGCACTGGCGGAATGCGCCCATCAGCGTGTTGCCCTGGTAACCCGCCTCTTGTGTGTCATACACGCCAACGACATCGCCCAGCGTCTGGTTGGCGAGCTCGAGTTGAGACTTGCACCGGTCCAGGCGCACATATGCGTCGGCCAGGGCGCCCGCGGCCTCCTCTGTCCGCGCGTCGTAGTAGTGCCGGGTGAAGGCGCGGGTGAAGGCCTCCTGGTACTCGTCCACCGGGCGCTCCGGACGACTCCACGTTGCGTGCCCATTGAGCGCGAAGCCATACCAGATCGAGTCGAAAGCGCGCAGACGGTGCTTTGAGAAGGACGCGGTCGCGACGCCCCAGACCTCGCCCTCCGGACTTGCGCGCCGAACCCGGTCTGCCTCTCGGAGCATCTCGGTGATGTTGCGTGTTCCGGTCTGCTCCATGGAGGGCCACGATTTGGGGGGATCATCCGGGGAGAGGTCAGCCAGGTAGAAGGTGTGGTTGTACATGGCCGAGATGCCCAGCACGTCGTAGCCGCGTTCGAGCAACCCGCCGATGCCCGCGTAGTCGGCCCAGTATTTCCAGTGGCCCATCACGGTGTCTTGGGGAATCCGCTCGATGCCCACCCAGTCCTTGGGCGGACCGTACATGTAGAACTCATCGGCCCACATCATGGGTCGCACGTCGCGGCTGAGCTCCGCCGACAGCTCGTGCACTGCCCGGATGCACTGTACCGCGTGGCCGAGGAGAAGATCGCGGACCGTCTCCCCGGCGTCAACCCGCTGCCGGCACGCCTGGCAGTACCGCTCCTGCCACTGCATGTCGATCTCACTGCACCCGATGCCGAGGATCGGCGTATCATCGAACCGGGTCAGCAGGTCCCGGTAGAGCCCTTTGATGAACGGGTAGAGGTCCGGGTTGGAGGGGCACATCAGCCCGGGGGCCGTGGACTCACGGTACGGCGTGCCCTCGTCGCAGGCCCACACGAGTTCGGATGCCTGGGCCAGCGTCTGCAGGGACGGCACGATGGTGACATGGAAGCGCTTGCTCTCCGCGATGATCTCGCGGCAGTCCTCCTCCGAGAGGGTGCCCTCGTCAGCGCACGCCGGGAACGAGGCGTAGGGGAACAGGTTGTAGCACTCGACCACCAGCACGTTCATCTTGAACTCGGCCAGTCGCCGGATTTGCTCCAGGAGGTAGTCTTTCTCCACGATCCGGCCGAACCGCTCCTGCCCGCCCTCGATGTACAGACCCCGCATGCGGAACTCGGGGTAGTCCACGATCTGCAGGCAGGGAAGACGGCCATCGCTCGACGAGAGCCGGAGCAGTTGGCGGAGCGTCTGGGCGGCGTAGAGCAGGCCGGCAGCCGACGCGCCGCGAGCCGTCACGCCCCTGGGTGTCACCGAGAGAACGTACCCCTCCTTAGCCTCGCCGTCGGTCGGCAGATCGGGAAGTGCGCCTGGCGCGCCGACGACGAAGGTGTCGCCCTCGGCGACCGTGGTGCTCACGGCGACTCCCGCCGCTTGCAGCGAAGCGGTGAGAACACTGCGACACCCATCGTGTTCCGGCCCCGCCGGCAGCTCGACGGCCACCGGGCCCCCGGCCAGCGCGAAATGGCCTTCGCCGGGAATCACCTGGCGAGGTTGGGGTGTCAACCAGCGGACAACCTCTGCCGCGTCCATGGGGCGAGCCCCCCCGGTTTGGGCAAGCGATGTCGGCGTGGTGGCGCAGAGGACTGCCACGAGTAAGTGAAGGCCGACCATCCCGATCCCCGCTCTCTCCGCGATCGCCGCCGGCAAGTGGTTCGCGGCAGCCCAGGTGGGCGCTGGGTCAACGGTAAGGCGCGACGCCCGGCGGCCAGTTGCACGGCCTGGGGTGCCGATTCCTCCTCGCCGGTCGCCACAGGCCGCAGCCCAGACCACGAGGTGTGACTGCGGATGGCTGACCGTTCTGCGCGAGGCAGTTCTCGGCAGTTGGCTGGGAGGCATCGTCGTAGGCGAAGTAGGCAGCCCCATCGCCCGCGTGTTCCCGGCGGGTTAGGTTCCCGCCGATGCTGTACTGCCAGTAGGTGACCCGGCCCTCCGGATCGCTCCGGCTCACCCGGCGGCCGGCCAGGTCGTAGCCGAAGTACGTCGTCTGCCCGACGGCATCGATCTCGGCGACCTGGTTCCCCACTTCATCCAACGCGAAGTAGACCGGATTGCCTCTCTGATCGATTTGGGCGACCTGCCGCCCTGCCACGTGCCAAGGAATAGGTATGCTATCCCCCGATTACCCCCATCACGACTAGAGGTGCGGGGCGTCGTAGTAGGTGTACCCGCCATCAATACGTGGCCGAGGAACACGCTCGCATCAGTCATCCTCCCCGGTCGGCGGGCCCGGGGGCGGTACGATCACCAAGTCGCCTTCGCCTCCACAGACAGCTCGTACAGCACCACCATCATCATCCAGGTCGGGCCCGATGCAGTAGAGTATGTATCCATCTTCCGTCGTGCGGTACTTCATCGGTTTGCCATCCCAAGGGTCAAGAGGAACCGGTTCGGCAGAGCCATGGAAGGCCGCCTCGAGTGAGGGAGGGTAGCTGTCGTTACGCAGACAATACGCTTCCACACGGGCGACGCTCTCAAAGCCACCTAGCAGCGCCACGGCTGTCAGCCATGAGTCGTAGGCCCTGCAGTTCGTCGGGACGAAGACGCCACTGAGGGGGTCTGCCCGCTCCGCCAGGTCCCTCTCCGTCTGGGCTACAAGGGACCGGAAGCGGGACCTCTCAGGGGGCTTGCCTGCCTCGTCCATGAGCCTCACAAAACGGTCTTCCACCCACGCACGGATGTTCGCGGAATGCGCGAGTAACTCCGCCGCAAACTGCGGGGAGACCGTTCGGTCCTCGTCGCTCAAGTCCTCAGCAAGCTGCTCGGGTGTACCTGCGAGGTAGGCATCCAGGCCCGTCAGCATGAATGCTGCCATCCATCTCAGCACGTGCGAGTACCGACCCACCGCGGGCCGGAGTCGGGCGATGTCGTCCGCGTGGGTCAGCAGACGACGATGCTCCACGCGGCCCGACCGAACCACTAGCACCTCCGGCACCCACGCCATGGCCAAGACCACCCGGCCATTCACGAGCTCCACGTAGTCGCCGGCGGGGGCCATCCGCGCCCCAAACGCGATGAGATCGGCAGCGCGACTCAGCGCTTGTTCATCATGGCCCTCCGCGTGCAGAAGCAGGGCGGAGACACAGCCCAGCTTTGGTAGGTTCAGGAACTGGAATGGAGCAGTGTCCCCGCGGACGCTCTCCGCGGGTCCCCTGGGGGACGCATATGGCTGTCTGGCCCCCCTATGGAGCCCCCGGAGGGCTCTCGCGTTGGACTTCACCACCCGCCGGGCTCGCCGCATCCACCCATGGTCTGTGTCCCCTTCCCTGCCCACGCCGGCGTACCAGTTCTCAAAGGCCCACTGTACTTCGTGGCGCGCTTCTAGTCCGTCCGCTGCTTCCCGGTAGGTGTCATACGCGTTCTTGTGCACGTCGGGGACATCCAGCGGAGGTAATGTCTTCCTGTCC
>CBFDAZ010000619.1:0-3788 GCA_965602825.1 uncultured bacterium | reverse complement strand
CGGGGTTCCTGGGCCTTGTACGCCGCGGCGACTTCCTCGTCGCTGAGCGGCCGGGAGTAGATGACCAGCTCATCGATCAGCGCCTTCGCCGGGCGAGTCGCGGCCATCGTGGTCCCCCCGTCGGAGCCCACAAACAGCCGCGTCCGCGGCCGGCGGACCTCACCGCAGTCCTTGACGGTCCTCGCGATCCGCTCGCCGTCGAGGTAGATCGTGTTGTGTCCCGGATCGCCTTCGGCCCAGGTGAGCGTGAGGTGGTGCCACTCGTTGAGGTGCTCTCCGAGCGTCATCATGACGGCGCTACTGGTGTGCATGTAGGCCTGGTTGTCGTAGACGAAGTACATCCGCCCCGCGCCGCCGCTGCTTTCCCACCAGCCCTGCGTCAGAACGAAGTAGCCCGGCGGATCGCCGTCCAACCCCATCGACAGCAGCGCGTGGGACTGAGTCGTTGGGGCCTCCCAGTCGGGCTTCAGCCAGAACATCAACGATCCCGCGGGCATGTTGAGATTCCCCTCGGGATCGAGGCTGAAATGCTGGCCCTCTCTGCACGCCGCGGCGCCGCCCCACTTCCCCTCCGCAACCAGCTCCGCACCCTCGACTTCCGCCTCAGGGCTGGCGTTGGCGAAGTCCGCGTTGAGGGTCTCGTCGAAGTGAGCCAGGAGAAGCGTGTCCTCGTCGGCCACCGGCGGGGCTGCCGCTACCTGCGCCCAGGTCGCCGTGGTTCCAGGAAGCAGCACAATCAACACCAAAGGCAATCGCCACATGGACTTCGCCTCCATTCGCCGACCGGGTCGGCTATTCGTGGAATCCATTGCCCGCTGCCTATACTATCACGCCGGCAGATCAAGGGAAAGCCACGGGCCGACGCGAAGGTCCTGGCGTTCCGGTACTCAGTGGTCATGCGAAAGGGAGTTGAGGGCATGCCTACGCACGGGTTCGTCACCGAGATGGAGCAGGTCCTGCAGACGAAGGCCCCACAGACGCGTTCCGTGTGGCTCATGCATAACGCGGCCGTGCGGATGAACATGCCGAAGGAGGACGTTGACGAGCTCGTCAATCCTCAGCAGGTCACCGTCTTCCGCATTGCCTGCAAGATCCTCGGCAAGGTGGTCAATTTCTGGGGTTGTCTGGTCCTCCACAACGCCGCCCGCGGCCCGTTCAAGGGTGGAATCCGGCTTGCCGAGGACGTCACGATCTGGGAAACCACCGAGCTCGCCCGGCTGATGACACTGAAGTGCGCGGCCTGCGACGTCGAGTTCGGCGGCGGCAAGACGGGGATCCGGGTGGACATGCAGCAGATGTACCGGCTGTTTGACCGCACGCCCCGCGACACCGAGTTCGAGAAGATCATCTCGCTCGATGCGGTGGAGTACTACGCGCAGGCGTTCCGCGACGTGTTCAGCTCACACGTCTACATCCCCGCGCCGGACATGGGCACCGGTCCCGACGAGATGGCTTTCATCTACAACGAGACCCAGGACCCGGCTTCTGTGACGGGCAAGGGCGATGGGGTCCACGGGTGGCTGCCGGGACGCCGAGAGAGCACGGGCATCGGGTGCTCCTACCTCGCTCAGCGCGCCCTGTCGGAAATGGCCGGGGTCGATCCTCAGGGAGCAACGGTCGCCATCCAGGGCTTCGGCAACGTTGGCCGGCCCCTGGCGCAGGACCTGGCCGCCAACGGCCTCAGAGTGGTGGCCGTCACCGACCTGTATGGCGGAGTCCACAATCCGGACGGACTGGACATTGACGGCCTATTGGATCACTACGACAAGGCGGCCACGGTCGGCGGCTTCGCCGGCGGAGAGCCCATCGACAACGAACGCCTGTTTGCGCTGGAGGTCGATGGCCTGATCCCGGCGGCGACCGGCGAAGTCATCACCGGGCGCAATGCGAAGGACATACAGGCCCGCTGCGTTGTCGAGGCCGCGAACATGCCTACTACCGTGGAGGGCATGAAGACCCTGGCAGAGCGCAAGATCCCGGTGGTGCCGGACATCCTGGCCAATGCCGGCGGCGTCATCGCCTCGATGCTGGAGTACTCGAGTTCACTCTCCGCCATCAAGGCGACCCGGGAGGAAGTGTACGAGGTCATCCGGCGCAAGATCGGCGACAACTTCACCCAGGCTCGCGAGCTCGCCGAGCAGGAAGGCGTGACCGCGTGCGAGGCGGCTGTATGGCTCGCCATGAACCGGGTTTACGGGGTCATGAAGGGTCGGAGGATGTTGTGACCCCCAGCTCGGCATACTCTCGCAGCAGGCGCAGGTAGAGCCGGTAGTCCTGCAGCGACACCTCGGGCGGCGTCTGGTGGTCCACCGAAGGAATGTAGCCTCCCGACCGCATGACCGGCAGCAGCCGCTCGAACTCCCGGCGCATGCGCTCTTCCCCGAGGTGCATCGTCGTCTTGTCGAAGGCCCCAATCATCCGCAGGTCGGGGTGATCGCGCCGGAGTTGGTTCACATCGACTCCCGCCATGCGCTCCAGGGGCAAGAAGCCCTGCACGCCCACTCCGAGCATCCACGGCACCAGATCGGTGACGTCGCCGTCGGTGTCCACGAAGACGACGATCCCGCGCTCGCGCAGCTTCGGCACAAGCTCCCGGTAGTAGGGCCCCACGAACTCATCGAACAGGTCCTTCGAGATCATCGGCCCGTGGTTGTACGACATGTCCTCGGCCACCGTCATGAAGTCCGGCACGCAGATCTCACAGAACCGCTCCAGCACATGGAGGTTGTACTCGGCCAGATCCCGGTTGATTCGATGCATCAGCTCGGGCTGGTCGTAGAAGGCGTAAAGGTGTCGCTGAATCCCGAACAGCTTGCGGGGGAACCAGAAGAACCCGTCGAGCGTGATCCAGACTACCAGGTCCCCAGCCTGCTGCGCCGCGCCCCACTGCGCGATGGTCTGCGCGTCGAAGCCGGGTTGCTCCGGGTATAGGCACGGCAGGAGCTCTTCATACTCGCGCTCATCGGCTACCAGGCCCGCGCCATGCGACGCCGGCGCCGGCGCTCCCGGCCCAACCGCGGGTATCCAGCACTGCTGCACATCATCGAGGCCGAGGTACCGGCGAATCTCGAAGGCGCTCGCCAGCTCGGCCGGCAGCTCCTCCTGGTGCCAGCGGTCCATCGTCTGGTTCCACCAGCTAGCCCACTCGATGATCGGTAGCCGATCGACTGGCTGGAGGCTCAGCACACGACGGAACCGTTCGCGGTTTCTCATTTCCCCGGGTCCCTCGCCTTCGCAGACTGCGCCGTATTCGCTGCCGCTGGTGGGACGGCCTCCGCCGCTGTGGTTCGGCACCCGCCAAGGCGCTTGACGTGCCTGGTGGTAGCGCAGTATGCTGGCTTCGCTAGAACCCAGGAGGCACTCGGCCATGCCCCGGGTGGGGCGTCCGGGAACGGGGGAGAGGCCCCCGCGTGTCATGGGCGTCTCGCCCATGAGCCTTCCGGGCACCAGAGCACCCACGCTTGAGACGAACGGGGCACGAGATCATCGAGGCAGCAATGCGACCCATCGACATCCGCCCTTACATTGACCTGCTCCCCGAGGTCGCGAAGTCTCCCAAGCGCTCGATGTGGATCTCGCACGATGCGGACGCCGATGTGCTGTACGTGAGTCTGAAGAAGCCAAGCCATGCGACGGATAGCGAGATGACGGACGAAGACGTCATCATCCGCTACGATGGCGACGAGATTGTCGGGTACACCATCCTGCGCGCTACTCAGCGCTGACAGCGGTTGGTGGCCCTGAGCAATCGGCCGCACGCGATCAGGGGGTCGGGGAAATGAGAGGAT
>CBFDAZ010000618.1:0-3812 GCA_965602825.1 uncultured bacterium | reverse complement strand
TGGCACGACGCATACTGCCATTGTGCGGGCAGCAACTGCTCTGGTCCCTCGCACTGGCCGGCCGGAGCCGAGCAAGGACGCGACCGACTACCGCTTCCCGACCGCGGCTGACGCGGCGACGGGCGTTCATTGACTGAGCCGACCTCGCCTCAAGCAGTCGTCCGGTCCCTAGGAGGCAGCGCACTTGTCGCTTCGACACCGCAGGCATCGAGTCGCTTTGCTGCCGCTTGACGATCGCCCATGGAACACGAAACTGGTGCGCCTGCTGGGCCGTATGGTCGACTTCGAGGTGACTCTTCCTCCGGCGGAGATGATCGGCCACTTCGACTCGCCAGGCGACCCGGAGGCCCTGTCTCAGTGGCTTCAATCCGTCGCACCTGACGTTGACACAGTGCTGCTCTCGCTGGACATGCTGGCCTACGGCGGGCACGTCGCTTCACGGCAGCCCCACGTACGGACCGACGCGGCGCTCCAGCGGCTCGTCGTCCTCAACGAGCTCCGCGAGAAGGCCCCCGACCACTCGATCTATGCCCTGGCCACGATACCGCCGCCCGAGGGGATGCCGCTGGTCGGCCACGACGTCGCTGAGTCCCGCGCCATCGCAAGGCACGCTGAGCTTCAGGCCGAGGCAAGCGACCCGCAGCAAGAGGAGGGATCTGGGACAGCCGACGAGATGGCCCATCTGCGAGCCAGTGTGTCACCCACGTTCTGGGGCCACCACCGTGAGATGCGGCGACGCAACCTGGCCGTGAACCTGAGAGCCGCGGAGCTGGCGGCGGACGGCGTGCTCGATTTCCTGATTGTGGCACAGGAGAGCGGCAGCCCGGCCGGGCCGCATGTGGACGAATGCGAGGAGTTGCTGGAGTTGGTAGCCGATCGCCAGGCATCGGGGTCGGTGGCCGCCGTTGACGGCTACAGCCAGGGGCCAGCGGTCATGCTGGTGCGCTTTGTCAACACCCACATGGAGACCGGCCCTGCCATCGCGACGGTGTACTCCTTCCCTGCTGAGGCGGCTTCGCCGAATGCGGCTGGGAAAGGGGTGATGGATGCTGTTCGCTCGCAGATCCTCGCCTTGGGGGCATCTGAAGTTGAGGAGCCGGTGGATGCGGACATCTGTCTCTATGTGAACACACCCGTGGGGCTTCCCCTCTCGGAGGCCGGTCCGGGGACGAAGCTGTTCGACGAGCGGAAGCATGCGCTGCATGAGTTCGCCATCAACCTCAGTGGTTGGGTCGCCAGCGACCGCCTGGCCGCTCTCGCTGACGCGGCGTTCCCCTCGGCGGCCGACGAGGCCCTCATGCGGGCGCTGCACGAGGTGAAGGTGGACCTGACGCGCCTGGGCGCGTTCGCCGCGCGCGAGGTTCCGGGTGCCAGCGTCGGCACCGCCCTCGCTCAAGTCTGTCTCCGGCGCATTGCGCTCCGTGACAAGGGCGCTTTTGACCTCGCTCAGGCCGTTGGCGATCTGCGGCCGATGCGCTACCTGGAGCTTCTGGACTCCCTGATCGACAGTGAGCGGGCCCACATCCGCCTGTTATTCGGGCGGTTCGTCGAGGATTACCTCTACCAGACCCGGATCAAGCAGCGCGCGGCCAGCTACCTGGCTGATCTCATAGCCAACTCCCCCATCAGCCTGACCGAGATTGCCGACAGCGCGGACCAGTTCGTGCGCACGGCGCTCAGTCGGGCCGCCGGGGAGTTCTACATCGAGCACTTCCTCGGGCGACAGGCGGTGGCGATCGGTCGGGGTGACCACGGCAGCGGGCTGATGCTGTGTGAGCTGGAGGAGGCGCGAGTCCAGCTTCCGTGGCGACGCCTGGCCGAAGTGGATGTGGACCTGGACTTCGACATACAGCTCGTCGCCGAGCCGCCCGAAGAAGCAACCCCACGTGTGTTCCCGGGCAACCAATGAACGCGATTAGAGCACCCCGTCGTTCCCCGATCGCTTGGGGCCTCCCAATCGTCCTCTGCGCACTTGCGGTTCTGCTGAACCTGGCGTCCCCGTCCGGCACGGCCGGCGCGCAGGAGGAGAACCTGGTAGACAACGGTGACTTCGACCTGCGGGCGCCGGACGGATGGGTCGAAGGCTGGGAACGCGTTCTGGCCACCGCAGACTGCCAGGTCGAGGCGGCGCCGGCGGAGGGCGGCAACCCGGCCGTCAGGATCGCAGGGACGACGAAGAATTCAAAGGCCAGCCTCAAGGCGACACTCAAGCCCTTCGAGGGGCCGCCGGTACTCCGCGTGGGCTTGGTCTACCGCGGCGCCAAGGGGGAACGGTACGTCGTCATCCGAGCGGAGGGGCTGGAGGAGGGCGAAGAGCCGGTCGAGCAACGCATCGTGCTCCCGCCAAGCCAGCAGTTCCGACCGGGAGGCGGGATGGTCACGCTCTCGCTGGCCGAGGATGCCGAGCCTGAACGGTTCGTGATCGAGCTAGTCCATGAGGGCCGCGGTGAGACGTGGTTTGACCACGTCCGCGTGGCGGCCGGCGAGCCGGCCCCCCGTCCCGCTCAACCCGGCCTCGCTCCAGTCGGACCCTACGTCACGAGCTACTCCCCCGAGGATGGCGCAACCGTCTCGGTCAATCCGCCACGATTGCGTTGGCCGGCCAGGCCGGGCGCAACCTACAGCGTGCAGTGGTCCACCTCACCCGACTTCCCACCCGAGGCCACCGAACGGGTCGACGGCCTGAAACTCAACCTCTATATCCCGGCTGAGCCCCTGGCCCCCGGGACGTGGTACTGGCGAGTCACGCAGACCGCTCGTATGGGACCGGCAACACCGCTCCCAACGGCCTTCGATGAGGAGGAGGAGTGGGACGACGAGACGGGGGACGAGCCCGGAGCCGCCGAGGGCGAGGATGAGGCGGCGATCGAGGAACTGGAAGGCGAGGAGATCGGTCCGGAGGACGCGCCCGAGGACCAACCACCACCCCAGAAGCCGAAGCGGAAGAAGGGCGGCCGGGATGGCGAGAACGAGCCACTGGACGGGTCGGGCCGGGTCTCCTCACTGAACGGCGGACTGCAACTAGAGCTTGTGGGTCAGGATGAGCCTGAGGAAGAGGAGGCTCCCGAGGACGAAGCGCCGGGGCCTGTGGACCCGGGAACGGACATCGCTCCCGAAGACCTCGGTGAGCCACCTGCCGGGTTGCCGGGGATCGACCTGCGCCCCCCGGGGGCGGAGGGACCCCACATGCCCGAGCCGGCAGAGAGCGTGTCAGCGACCCGGACGTTCCGTGTCGATGAGTCGGCCGCAGTGGTGCCGGTCCCCCCCGTCGAGGCGATCATCGCCGATCTGCCACCACACCCCCGGATCTGGCTTACGGCCGATAGCGTGCTGCGGGTGAGGGGGCTGGCGAAGGGGGCCCTCAAAGCGCAATGGGACCGCCTGGCAGCGAGGCTGGACGGATTGAAGGGCCAGGAACTCCCGGAGGAGCCCCAGGGGCGGGGTAAGTGGCGCAAGCCCTCGCCGAAACAGCTCGAGGCCAATGAGCAGATCCTGCGGGTCGCCGTTACCGAGACCGGACTCCTGAGGGACTTCGCCTTCGCTGCGTTGGTGACGGGTGACGAATCATACGCGGAGGAAGCGAAGCGCCGCGCGCTTCACCTGGCCGCGTGGGATGCCGAGGGATCGACCGGATACACCAGCCACGACCAGGCTTTCCGCGAGATTCTGCTGGGCCTGTCCCTCGCGATTGACTGGCTGTCGCAGTCTCTGTCCGAGGAAGAGGCTGAGAAGATTGCGGCGGCCGTTTCAGGCCGGGGAGAGATCCTCTACAAGGCCCTCAGCCAGCCTCCCCGGCCGCTGAACGCCTTCCC
>CBFDAZ010000617.1:0-3815 GCA_965602825.1 uncultured bacterium | reverse complement strand
AAGCACGCGCTCTGGCCCGACTCAGCACCGGTTTGGGGGAAGTGCAGCGCGCAACCGAAGCCGCCAAGGGCGCCAGGCCGGGGCGTAAGCTGCATGGCCGAGCATCCGGTACAGAATTGACTGTAAATTCAGGTTTCAGTGACGTTTCGTTGGGAATCTATGGTGCATAATCCGGGCGCGTTCACTGAAGCTGGGGAACGGGGGGAGCCGGGCTCCGGCTCACGGCCCTGCGAGCCGGAGATGCCGCGGGCGAAGGAATGCCAGCCGCACGCTGAGAAAACCCACCGACCAGTTAGTCCAAAGCCAGGGAGACCCGCAACCGCGCATGTCTCGAAGGCACATTGCTCAGCGGGAGAGCCGTCGTTGCGAGAGCATGCTCGCCGGCGTTCTGATGGTCGGCGCGGCGCTGCTCGGGGCTGCGGCGGCGCTGTCGGCGGACAGTAGTGCGACGCACACGGTCACGGTCCGCGTGGCTCCCGTAAGCGCGGTTGAGGTAACGGGTG
The DNA here is from genome assembly GCA_965602825.1 of uncultured bacterium. Lineage (GTDB taxonomy): Bacteria > Armatimonadota > Zipacnadia > Zipacnadales > VGFC01 > CBFDAZ01. The sequence continues at coordinate 3,312 of CBFDAZ010000617.1, read as the reverse complement.
GCGATCTGGAGCTCGCGATCGGTCAGGGAGAACCCTCCACCGGCCCAGCGACCGCGTCAGACGCCACGACCTGTGACCTGCATTGGGTCACGAACCAGACGAACCAGAAGATCACGGTCGCAACCGATCTGGCGTCGCCTCGGTTCGCATTGAGGGTGGAGGCCTTCAACGCGACTGGGGGACGACCGGCTGGGGCAGTGGCCCTGAACACGACGAGTCAGGACTTCGTGGTGGACATTTCACGAGGGACGGGCAAGTGCGATCTCTGCTACACCGCGACGGCAGTCGAACTCGTCGAGCTGGCAAGCGACGTACATACCGTCATCTACACGATCACCGATGCCCAGTAGCGAGGGTGTCGGGGCTGGCGCTCCGACCTACGGAGCGGCGGGTCAACGAAGCAGATTCCTGTCGATCAGCTTGACCTTGCCGGGAGGGCCGAGCACTTCGCGGCCGTTTCGCCGCTGCTTCTCGTCGCGGGGCGATACCTCGGTGGTCGTGGGCTCGAACTGGTCGGTGCCAGCGGGGGCCTGGTCAACCTCATGGGCTCCGGGGCCGGGCGACGCTCGCAGCAGAGCCCTGTCGATCAGCTTGACCTTGCCCGGGGGTGGCAGGACTTCGCGGCCGTTCTGCCGCTGTTCCCCGTCGCGCGGCGGCGTCTTGGCGCGTGGCGGCTGGGGTTGGTCAGCGCCAGCGGGAGGCTGGTCAGCCTCGTGCATCCCGGGGCCGGGCTGATCTTTGCCGGGCGGCGAGGGGGGCGGCTCAGTTATGATGACCTCTGGCTCCCCGGTGTCGATCATCTGAATCTTCCGGCGCCGAGGAAGCACGTCAACCGTAACCACTCTGTTCTCGCCGGACTTGAGTTCCATCGTCATCTCTGAGGGCTCGGGGGCGTGGAATGGCGGGAGGCTGTAGTCGTACACCTTGAACCGCCACTGCCCCGGCCGCATGTGGGTGAACGAGAACTCCCCGGCCTTGTCGGTGAGCCGGCGATGCACCTCGTCTCCGTCCGCGAGCTCCACCAGAACGCCCTCCAGCCCTGCGCCCGGTTCGAGGGTCGTGCCTTCTCCCGGCGCGCCGATGATGTATGATCCAGCCTCGTCGCCCGCTCCAGCATCGGCGGGATCGGTCTGGCCCATTCGTACGACGCCTGACAGGCTCGCAGCGGTCGTGACCCCGATGTCCAGTTCCGTGACCTCACCGGGCTTGACTTCGGCCTCGAGAGGGAGTCGCATGGTTGTGGTGCGCTCGAGGCCGATTGAGTCTCGTTCGACGGAGACAGAGTGAGTGCCCGGCGGCAGGCCGCCGAAGACGAAGCGGCCGTCTCGATTGGTCGTGGCCGTCGTACTGCCTACCGACAGCACCGCGCGGCGGATGCCACGTTTCTCGGGGTCTTCGGCATCGTAGACGAGCCCCTTGAGGATGCCGATGCTCTTCTTCTTGCCTACTGGAAGGAGGACAGGTCGGGTGTACGACAGCATGTAGGTATTCTCACCGTCGTGCCACTCGCGAGGGCCAATCCGCCGGACCTGCAGCATCCAGGTGGTGTCGTCCGGCTCCCGGTACGTTGCGCACAGGTCGGCGTGGGCGCCCTGGTCGTCGCCCCCGTACATCAGGTAGTTCAGCTTGAAGTTGAGACGATCGTTCGCCTCCCATGCTGCAGAGACGCCAAGGTTGCTGGATGGCACCAATAGCCGGGCCCCAGGCAAGCGGTCACTGCCTGTGCCTGCATAGAGGGTGATGAGGTGCCGACGTGATGGGCGGTAGGATCCATAGAAGGAGTAGTGCTGGACACCGGTCTGTTCGGAGGTGATCAGGTTATGGTGTGTGCCGAGCCGTATGCCGACGCGGAAGCTGTAGTCGCGCCCCGAGCCGCCGACCCCAATCCCGAGGGCTTGCTCCCGGCAATCGTAGTCCAGCGACGGCAGGAGGTCGTGGTACTTGAGGTCGTCACAATCCAGGGCAACATACAGGTCGCGGGAGATAGCGTAGTGCAGCCCAGCCCGCAGCAGGCGCTCTTCGGGAGCACACGACGCGTCGGTTCGCAACTCGAGGTTCCGGCGGGCTGCCTGGTAGGAGGCCCGGCCACGCAGGCCCGGCAGCAGCGGAACGGAGATGGCTCCGCTGATGTAGTCGCTATCGCGATAGCTTCCTCGATAGTAAGGGCCCGCGTGGATCTTGTTGAACGAGTAGTGGAACTTGCGCTGGTAGCTCCCATCGATCTCCACTCGGTACGCGTCGTCGGAGACACCCGAGTCACGGGTACTGCTGCTCCGACCGTACTCGAGCTCGACAGTCATGCCCCTGATTGGTCTCACACTGCTCTCCACGCTCCACACCGTGTCCTCGAACTGCTCGTCGGCCGGGTCGTGCTCGGTTCTGTGGAGTAGGTTGAGTTTGAGCTGCGTCCGATCGCCAAGATAGGTGCTCGCATACGCCCCGACCTGGCCATCGCCGGTACCGAGCCAACGGCTCGTCATGTAGTGGGCTCCCAGCTCGGCGCGACTGGCCGGCCTGAGACTGAAGCCGAGGCCGCGGCCATACTGGGCGTAGTCGGTCAGCCGCGATAGCGTGTAGTTCTGATCCCCCAAGAACACCGAGAAGTCATCTGCGGCGTAGTTGATGCGGTACTCCGACCTCTGACCGAAGAACCCGCCGCTCTGCACGTCCGGACCGCGGAAGAGGAACTCAACCTGTGCGGCTCCCTGCTCGCTCAGGTTCCCTTCCCCCTCAAGCTGGAGCTGGAACCCACCTCCCCGGTCACCACCCAAGGCGCGTGCGGTCAACTTGGCTGGTATGCGGTGGTACGGATCGAACTTCCGGACCGCCCGCGGCAGAACGTCCACGACGATCGTCTGAGTCACCCGGTCACGGTCGCCGTCGGCCGACACGATCTGAGCGGTGACCTGGCAGACATGGCGCAGGCGCTGGGTCACCTGCTTGTCCGTCTTGACGGTCAACACAACCTGTTCCGAGCTGCTGGGACTGAGGACCGTCCTCTCGGGCTCGATACGAGACGGGTATTGGCTTGCGCTTCGCGCCGTCAGCCTGATGGTGACTTCGGCATTCCCCTGATTGATAACGCGGAGCTTCCCCTGGTACTCGTCGCCGGCGATCGTCGTGTCCGGCTGCTCCTCGATGAGCAGACCGATGTCGGCGACCGTAACAACGGTCACGGCAACCGCTTCGCTGTCCTGGATGGCGTAGTCACGCTCGCTGCGCACCTCGTATGTGACCTCGTAGGACCCAGCAGGAGTTCGTCGCGGTATGGTGATGGCAACAACACGGACGGCCGTCTCGGCCGGTTCGAGG
>CBFDAZ010000616.1:0-3821 GCA_965602825.1 uncultured bacterium | reverse complement strand
ACCATCTCTACGGTGGTCCACTCCAGGCCCTCCATCGCCTTGAGCCCGGCGAAGATCCCCTCGACGTCCATGACGCCCTTGCCGGGGATCTGGTTCTCGATCGGGCCGATGCCCGTGCCGTCGGGCTTGGTATCGCGGAAGCGAACGGTGAAGATGTAAGGCTTGAGCTTCTCCAGCGACTCGACGGGGTCATCGCCCTCGCGCATGATGTGGGTGCAGTCCCAGTTGATCCCAATCCAGTCCGTGTCCACGTCACCCGCGAAGCGAAGCGCCGTCTCCGTGTTCCGCACGGCGTTCCGTACGTGCGCTTTGATGCTCATCTTGACGCCGGTCGCCTTGCAGGCATCGGTGATGTCGTGCACCGCCTCCAGGACCTTCTTGTAAGACTCCTCATCATCCGCCTGTCCGCCGGCACCCGTAGTCACGAAGGATACGCCGAGCTTCGCCGCGGCCTCCAGCATCTGCTTGTAGCGCGCGCGGCCCTCAGGGCCCTGGACGTCGCCGCTGGCGCCAATCGACTCGATCCCCAGGCCGCGATCCGCGACCTTCGCCTTGATCTCAGCGTAGTACGCGTCCGACTGGCCGGGCTCAATGTGCAGGCCCATGCCGGGGATGCTGCAGAGTTCAAGGCCGTCGTAGCCCGCTTTGGCTGTTCCGTCGAGGGCGGTGTCGAGGTCGTACCCACCGTAAAGCAGTGTTGATAGACCGAACTTCATTCTCGAAGCCTCCTGTCATATTCATCGAGCGATGTGCGCCCGTGTTGCTCGTGGAAGCGATGGTTCGGCGCCGATGGCCCGGTGACCTTCGATGCTGTCAGGCCACATGCTGCAGGAGTGCGTTGAGTTGGCGGACGCCCTCCAGCATCAGCTCCGGGGAGCCCCAGTGCTCGATGCTCGCGCAGCCGTCGTAGCCGTCCACCCGCAGGACGCGAAGCACCTCGGCGTACGTCAGTGAGGTATCCGCGACAGTGTCGATGTTCTTGTCCGCGTTCGGTTTCACGTGGACGTGGTAGACGCGGCCGCGGATGAGGCCATAGCCGTCGGGGTACGGTAGCTCTCCCCCACCCCAGCCGTTGTTGACGTCCCAGGCGGCGCCGAGGTGTTCCGACCCGCCCAGGGCATCGATGACGGTGGCGATCTCCTGGCAGGTCCCGGTCATCGTGGAGCATTCGGTCTCAAAGCAGTAGAGGACATCCTCTTCCTCGGCCTTCTCGACGATGGGCGCTAGCTTGTCGGCGATCTGGTCGATGTATTGCGGCAGGTCGGGGCGCTTCCTCTCCTCTCGGTTAGGGTTCCAGAAGGCAAAGCCACGAATGACCCTCGTGCCGAAGGCATGAGCCAGCTCGCACATCCGGTCGAAGTAGCGCAGGTGCTGCTGGTATTCCTCCTCGTTGTCGATGGCGCACTTGCCGACCGGTGAACCAATCACCGCGACCCGCGCACCGTACTGCCTGAGGACTTCCTGCATGCGCTCGACGTCCTCCTCCGTGCAGTTCTGCACGGCCCTCCCCCAGATGCCCCCGCGCAGCTCAATAGCGCGAGCGCCCGCCTCGACGGACAGGCGAATGGCCTCGTCGAAGTCCTTGGATACTTCATCGGCAAACACGCACGCTTCGATCATGTTGGCCTCCGTGGAACTGCGGTCCACTTGCCGCCCCCGGCTGGCGCGCCTATTCCGCCGGACGGGTCAGGAGGCCTCCCGCCGGGGTGTGCGAATAGGTACCTCAACCGCGGTCGCTCGACGAGGTGGTCCTTGATGTCTTGGCTGTGCGCAACCATGGTCTTCTCCGCCCTGGTGGGACCCGCCCTTGCCGTGCCGCCGGACGTGCCCCTGGTCGGGGCAACCGGTAAGTATGGAGACTCGTACAAGGACCTCCTCAATCGCATCGGCTGTGAGGTGCGGGTCCTGGAGGAGGAGAAGCTGGCGCAGCCGGGCTCCGTCTCCCGCTTCGATGCCATCATCGTGTCTCACCTTGATGACGGCTGGCCGGAGGGATCGGAGAAGGTCCTCAGCTCATGGGTTGAGTCAGGCGGACTGCTGCTGTGTGAGATTGGAGCCGTTCCTCCCGAGCCGATCCTCGAGGAAGTCCCCCTCACTCTCGGATGGGCGCCCGGGATCGTGATAACCGACCGCTATTCCCCACTTGCCGACGGCCTTCGCCGGGGGCAGCGGCTCCCGTACGGCGCCTGGGGCGGCGGGCTCGATCTGGGGTCCCGTCACGGCGTGACCGTCGTTGCGCGCTGGGACATGGCCGCCCTTCCCGAGCCTGACAAGGAGATCGCGTGGGGCTTCCACTCGAAGCCGGCTGCGTGGGTGGAGATCGAGCATGGCCTTGGCCTCTGCGTCTACTCGGGCCCGGGGCTGTTCATGATCCGTGAGGAGGCGGTCGCCAACCTGCTGCGAGCTCACCTGGGCCCAGAGGCCTTCCCGCTCATGGCGCTCGAGGAGGCGCTGGACGTTGAGGTCGTGGCGGTCGAGCCGGCCGAGGCTCCCACAGCCTCGACGGTGGCGGTTCTGGACGACCCACGACTGCCGGTTGTGGGCCTGCCGGGCGATGTGGGGCCCGAGCTTGTCGCCGGCGTCCTCGGGGACGCCGGTCACTCCGTCATTCCCCTCGATGCCGACGCCGTTGCGGATGAGCGGATGCTTGATGCCGGTCGAGTCGGGGTGCTCGTTCTGGCCCACGGTGAGGCGTTCCCGATGGATGCCGTCGGGAACCTGAAGCGGTTCCTGAGCGAGGGCGGGCGCGTGCTGAGCCTGGCGGGCGTGCCGCTGTCGCACCTTTGCATCCGGAAGGGCCGGCGGATGGTGGACTGCGGCGAGGTGCCGAGCTTGCAGCGCGGGTCGATCGAGTTGTTGTTTCAGAGGCTCCTGCCCTACTCGAAGCTGATATGCGTCCGCAAGGACACGGTGCCGCTGAACCTGGCACCCGACTGGCTGCCGGACGTGCCGCTGCGGTCAGGGATCTGCGAAGAGGCCTTTCTGCTGATGCACAAGGGCAACGGGCTCAGCAGCCATACACGAGCGCCGCTCCTGGGCGCGGCGAGCAAGAACGGGGACCTCCTGGGCATCCCGGTCAGTTTCTCTCCGCATCTCAGCGACTTCCCGGCCGGAGGGATGCTGGCCATCGGCTTCCGGGGCCAGGGCCATCCCCTGGCCACCGAAGCGGGGCCGGCCCTTCTTGCGGATTGCGTGGACCTGCTCCTGCGCCGCGACTACCTGCTGATCGAGGATGTGTGGACGGACCAACCGTGCTACTACCCCGGGGAACGGGTCGAGATCGGCGCCCACATCCGCTCGCAGGCAGACCAGCGCGCCGAGGTGCTCTGCCTGATCCAGGAGCGCGACTCGGGGCGCATCGCCGGCAGGTTCCGCTCGGAGCTCGATCTGCGGGCCGGCGAGCCGGCTGACACAGCGTGGAGTTGGCAGCCTCCGGAGCAGCCGGCCTGGGCGTATGACGTGGTGGTGCGGGTGACCAGCCTGGCGGCCGATCCCCCGCCCTCGGTGGCTGAGGAGACGGAGTTTCTCTTTTTCGACGACCAGCTCGCGCGGGGCGCGCGGGGCTTCGAGCCGTCCTGGTGGGGCACGGCAGACCGCGACGGGGCATCGTCGTGGCTCAGCGGCGTCAACTTCTACTTCGCCGATCCGCGGGGGGTCGGCTTCTTCTTCACCCCGACCGAGATCCCCGGCGCGCATCCGCTCGTCGATTTCCTGGATCGCGACGGCTCGTACGTGCGCCTGTGCGGGGGGAATGCCGCACGGCAACACTACTTCGATGCCAGGCTGGAGGCGAGCGCCTTCGACCAGCAGCCACCGGCCCA
>CBFDAZ010000615.1:0-3827 GCA_965602825.1 uncultured bacterium | reverse complement strand
ACCACCTCGACCGGGACCTCGACTCAAACGGCTGGCCGCAGAGCGGGCGGGCCCGTGCGCTGCGGGAGATGCGCAAGGGGTTCGCGCTCCACATCGCCGGCGACCAGCACCTGGGCAGCGTCATCCATCACGGGATCGATGGCTGGGAGGATGCCGGCTGGTCATTCTGTGTGCCCTCCATCGGCAACTTCTACTTGCGCTTCTGGGAGCCCCTGGCGCCCGGGGGCAACCACCGGCCCGGCATGCCGCCCTACACGGGACGCTACTTCGACGGCTTGGGCAACCGCCTGACGGTGCATGCCGTGGCGAACCCGACCAGGCAGCCCGAAGCGGGCCAGTTCCCCGATCCCGTCGAGTTACACCGGAAGGCCCCGGGCTACGGGATCGTGCGCTTCAACAAGCCCGAGCGGACGATGACTCTTGAATGCTGGCCAAGGTTCGCCGACCCCGAGAGCGCCTCGCCCTATCCTGGGTGGCCGATCACCATCAACCAGCTCGACAACCACGGTCGCGAGCCGGTCGCGTACTTGCCGACCATCGAGGTGACCGGCATGACCGACCCGGTCGTCCAGGTCATCGACGAAGCCGACGGGGAGATCGTCTACACGCTGCGCACCAAGGGCAGCAGATTCCGGCCCGGCGTGTTCGGTCAGGGGCGCTACACGGTCAAGGTGGGTGAGCCGGCGACCGGCCAACTCCGGACGTTCGAGCATCTTCCGGCGTCCCGGGAGGATGCAGAGCCTGTCCGGCTCACGTTCTGACGCTCTCCGGCCGTCTCACACGGTTGACGCCTTTGAGGAGCCCATCCCCCACGGCCCTCCCGGTTGGTCCACCGTCGGCCGCGGGGGCTCTTCGCCCGGAGTGAGCGATGCGAGCAGCTCGACAGAGGCGTCTTCGATCATCTGCCCCGCCTCCGGCACGAGCTTGCTGCTCATCGCCAGCCGCGGTTCATAACCGCCGCCGTGGGGGCCCATGGCCTCGGGTGTCGGCACATAGCCGATGCAGCCGTTCGCCAGCTCAACGACCCACGTGTAGGGGAAGCTGGAGCGCTCCTTGATGTTGAGCCCGAACTGACAGAAGTACTCGGCCGCATTCGAGACGTAAGCTGCCGGCCCGACCTGGATCGCTTGCACCTCGCCTGTCGTTTCCGGCTCCCACTTGTTCTGCTCGTGGAGCAGGATTTCGTCGCGCACAAACCGCCACTCGTAGTCATGTGGCGCGTCGGACCTCACTAGCGCCAAGGCCTTCTGGAAGCGCTCCTCGTTCACGTCGCGCGTCCCGATCATGAGCGTCGCCTGGCGCGCGTCGAGTGGCGTCAGGTCCGCCGGCTCGGCATCGACGATGACCTTCAGCGCCTCGGCACCGACCTTCTGGCCTACCCGGCGGGCCCACTTCCCACCGAACTCCCGCTCCTGCATCGAGAGGTTGTTGACCTGGGTCACATCCCCGCACGCGCCGTTCAGGAAGACCACCAGGGCGTCCGGGTTCATGGCCTGCGTGATCGTCTCCCGCATGAAGTACGGCCAGTCCGCCGAGGTGCCGCCTGAGAAGACCGTCCCGTGGCAGGTGAAGTTGACGACGGCGCCCAGGAACTCCCCGTCCACCGACCACGCGCTGAGAACGCCGACCTCGGGATCGACTGGCCCGGCGGGCTCGATGATGTCCGGGTTGCCCTTGCCGGGATGGGTCATCTGCGTCCCGTCCCGCATCTTGAAGCGCCGGTTGAAGGCCACCGTCGGCTCAGAGCCCCGCCCGACGGCCAGCCTCGCGTCCTGCTTGCGTTCGTCGGCGAGAATGACGGCCGTGGCGATCTGAGCGCTGACTTCGCGGAGGTAGGCGGGATCGGGCGCGGTCGCGTGATTCTGTGCCAGGTCCTCGCAGAACTCGGGATCAAACACCCCGGCGAAGTCGCCCGGCAGGGCGCCGACGCACGGCCCGCCGTTGTGCGTGTGGGAGGCGCCGACCATCACGTGCGTCCCCGGGATGCCCGTCTTCTCCTCGATCGCGGCCCGCGCCGCCTGCACGACGGAGCGCTTCACTGACAGGTTGTCCAGCCCTACGAGGGCAACGCGGCTGTCTCCGTCAGCGATCACCACGGCCGTTGCGAGCAGCGGATCGTGGATGCTTCGACTGAACGCCTTCGCGAAGCCGCCGGGGACCTCGCTCCCGATGGGTGGTGTGATGTCTGCAGCAGCGAAGCCAACTTGCATGATCGTCATCTCCTTGCGGCATTCTGGTGCGGTTCCCTGCGTGCCCCCGACAGCTCTATTCCATCACAGCCATGCTGCCAATCACCAGGCCCGGCAGTTCGTAGTCGATTTCTGCGCCCGCCGGTCCGCCGTAGTCATCGGGCTCGAGGCCGGTGGCTACGGCGAAGGCCGATACCGTCACCCCGTACACGTGGCCCGCCTGCAAATGGCACTGCTTGAAGGCGACGATCGAGTCCTCGGCGCGGTAGGGCGGGCCCATCGGGAACTGGGTGCTCTGCACGAACGGATTCACGGCGAAATTCCGGTTGAAGCACCCCTGCTGGAACATCATGCCGTCCAGCGGCGTGCCGGGCATGGGGCTGATGGGCAAGTGTCCCGGCACCACAGGCGCCTCGGCCTCGCGGTGGAATGAGGGTCGGCCCACGCGCGTCTCCCAGTGCTGCTCCCTGCTCCACTCGCACAGCGTGACGCAGTAGCCCGTCATGTAGTAGTTGCTGGCCGGGCTCACGTGCGCACCGTGGGCTATGCCGAGCGCCAGCCGGGCGTCCTTGCTCTCCCGCCGCCCATCGCGTCCGGCCTTGACGCGGAAGAGCTTCGTGACCATGGCGGTACCGGAGTAGTTGCCCCGCTGCCCACGGGGCACGACGGCCTTCACCGTCAGTTCGCCCCGGCGGCTGCACTCAGCATACGCCTCCCCGGCCCCCTCACCACCGGCATACTTGACGACGAAGTCGACGTAGGGATCCGGAGTCGCCAACTGCTTGGATTCGCCCAGCCGGTATCCTGTCAGCGCCCGCAACGTGTAGCGCGACAAATGCTGCAGTTGTGCCGAGGCTGTCCCGGCCGCCTCGTCCACCGTTGTCTCCAGCAGTGGCGGCCCCATTTCGTCCTCCTCGTCATCCGCCGCTGCCATGGCCGCCTGATCCAGCGGTGGGGGGGATTCGCCGATCATCAGATCCTCCACTTCGCAGCCCTCGGGCAGGTCTCCGGGCGCAAAGCGGACGGTCAACGTCGCCGGCTGCCGGAACTCCAGGCCGTCGGGCTTGATGTCGTAGACCGGCCCTACCACGGGCCCCTCCTCCCGGGGCAACTCGGTGATGGACACCTGCGCATCAGCCGCCAGCGCAGCGGCGGGAATGCTGAGCGTCGCCGTGCCCGAGGCCGAAGCCACCTCTCCGCCATTGTGGGCCGAGACAGTCTGGGTGCTCGTGGGATTCTCCTGCGCCAGTAGAGGCGCCGACACCGCCAGGACAGCAGCTGACACGCTTATCAGCCCGGCGAGTACGCGCGACATAGATCCCTCCGGTTAGTGTCTGGTAGCCCGAGCACACATCGATCCGGTCGATAGCGAAGGCTTTGATCCGGGGCCTCACGGAACCGGTAGTGCTCTTGTGTCGGCTACCGGGAAGGCCGATCTGAGCCGACGGCCCCGCGCCGTAGTTACGCTCGCCCAGCGGCTGGCACCTCCCCTGTCCGGCGACATGTGCTCGCGCTTGGGCCACGGCGTGCCTGCCGGTGTAGGTGCTCGGGGCCGGAAGACCGAACTGGCCGCACGAATGTGCACCACAGCGAAGGTGGTTACTCCCATGCGCTGCTTGCTCGCAGCTCTGCTCTTTG
>CBFDAZ010000614.1:0-3835 GCA_965602825.1 uncultured bacterium | reverse complement strand
GGGGGTATCCTAACGACTGCATCTTCCGATGGCGACTGCCGGATTACGGCAAGAGCAGGAGGTTTGCCGAGAGCCATAGGGCTTGCTCGCAAGGGGCGGTCTGCGGTAGAATGGGCTGCAGACAGGCCAAGGGTGGGAGCAGGGCGGGATGGGGGGGATGGATCTTGCCGGAAATCAGCCGGAAATCACTGGCCATCTTACGGGTTCTGGATGCGACGGACAGCCCGATGGGTGCGGGCGCGGTCGCCCAGGCGCTTGAGGCGTATGGGGTGGAGCTCACCGAGCGTGCGGTGCGCTACCACCTCGAACGACTGGACGAGGGCGGGTACACCGAGTCCCTCGGCCGGTCGGGGCGGGCGATCACCGAGCAGGGGCGCAAGGAGGTTGCGGAGGCCCACGTGGCGGACAAGGTGGGTCTGGTGTTCGCGCGTCTCGAGGCCCTCGCCTACCAGACCAGCTTCGATCTTTCAACAGGACAGGGCAGCATCGTCGTGAACATCTCGCACGTCCCGGCGCGACAGGCGAAGCGGGCCCTCACCGTGATGCGCGCGCCGCTGGCGTCCCGTTTCTGCACGGCCCGCAAGATCGCGGTACTGGAGCCGGGAGAGCGCCTGGGCAACCACGTTGTGCCCAAGGGCATGGTCGGCTTCGCGACGGTTTGCAGCGTCACCATCAACGGCATCCTGCACAGCCAGGGCGTGCCGGTCCACTCGGTGTTCGGCGGCCTCCTCGCAGTGGAGAGCTTCGAGCCCACGCGCTTCACTGATCTGGTGCAATACGGGGCGACGTCGCTCGACCCCCTGGAGATCTTCATCAAGGGCGGCGCCACGTCCGTCACGCACGCGGTGAGCCGCGGGGCCGGGATCGTGGGCGCCGGATTCCGGGAGTTCCCCGCCGTCGCCCGCGATCACGTGATCTCGCTGGTGGACCAGGCCGAGCGCTGGGGGCTCCACGGGGTGCTCGCCATCGGCGGCGCCTCGCAGCCGCTGACCGAGGTGCAGGTTGGCCTGGGCCGTTGCGGCATGATTGTCTGTGCCGGACTGAACGCCATCGCCGCCGTCGAGGAAGCCCGCATCCCGACGGTCAGCCATGCGATGGAGACCATCGTTGACTACGAACAGCTCACCCACATCGACGACGTGCGTCTCCCATGACTTGCGCGGAGTCGCTAGCGGGGCTGACCCTTTCTCCGATCGAGAACTGAGGAGAACGCCGAGGTAAATCGTCAATGAGACAGTCGTACAAACCTGGCGAGGAGAGATGGCGAATGCGAAGCAAGAGCCTTCTGTTGGTATTCGTGACGCTGGCGCTCGGTGCACTGGTCTTTGCGGCCCTGGCGGTCTACGCACAGGACCAACCCGGGTTCCAGGGCGGGGGGCAGAGGCCCCAGCGACCGGACCGCGGGCAGATGATGGGGATGATGGCTCGGATGGGCGGAGGGACGGCCATCGCGGTGGCCGGGGAGTCTGTCTACGTGGTCTACATGGGCACACTGTTCAAGTTCAATGCAGATACGCTGGAGGAAGAGGCCCAGGTGCGGCTCCGGCCGCAGGGCATGCCGATGCCTGGCGCCGGCGGCGGACGTCCCGGTGCCCCCGCCGCACCGGCGGCACCGGCCCCATAGCGGTCGTGCAGATTCGGTGGCGCGGCCAGAGCCGCGCCACCAGGACTTCAGCGGGGACCTCACCGCAGCTCGCGCTTCAGGACCTTCCCCGACGGATTGCGCGGCAGTTCGGCCCGGAACTCCACAAGCTGCGGCACTTTGTAGCTGGCAAGGTGCTGGGCGCAGTGGCGCTTGATGTGGGCCTCGCTCAGCTCGGCGCCCTCCTCGGCCACGACGACGGCCTTGACCAATTCCCCCAGGTAGGATCGTACACCGGTTGCTTCGACTCCCACGACCGCGCAGTCGAGGACCTCGCCGTGGGACATGATGACCGCTTCGACCTCATTGGCGTAGACGTTCTCGCCGCCGACGATGATCATGTCCTTCGAGCGGCCGCGCAGGTAGAGGTAGCCGTCGTGATCCACATAGGCCAGATCCCCGGTATGGAACCAGCCGTCGCGGATCGATTCCTCGAGCATGCCGGGACGGTTCCAGTAGCCCGGCACGATATTCTCCTGGCGGAAACAGAGCTCGCCGATCTGCCCGGGAGGCAGTGGCTTGCCCTCCCCGTCGGCAATCATGGCACCGACGTCGGGCAGGACCTTGCCCACCGAGTCGGCCCGCTCGAGGGCATCAGGCCCGGGGAGGACGTGGGTCACCGATGTCGTCTCGGTCAACCCGAAGAAGTTCCTCAGCTCGACCCACGGCAGGCGGTCCTTCAGCCGCTGGATCGTCTGCATGGGCATGGTGGCCCCGGCGTAGGACACCATCTTGAGACTGGAGAAGTCGTACTTGTCGAAGTCCCGCATCGTTACCAGGAAATGGAAGAGCGTCGGGACGCCGATGAAGGCCGTGACGCGATGCTGCTGTATGAGCTCCGCAACCTCGCCGATGTGCGGCCGCGGCGCGATGACGATGGTCGAGCCCAGATAGGCCGACGCCGGCAGCAGGCTGTAGAGTGGCGTGCAGTGGAACATCGGGACGACCAGCAGGTGAACGTCTTCGTGCCGGAAGCTGTGGGCGACCAGGCAGTTCTTGACGTTGAAGAGGATGTTGCCGTTGTTCATCGTGGCGCCCTTGGGCTGCCCCGTGGTGCCTGAGGTGTAGGCGATCACGGCCAGGTCGTCTTCGGTCACCGGGGAGGGCTCCGGCGCCCCGTCGGCGCCCTCGATCAGGGCCTCCCACGCGCTGTGCCCTTCGTGCTCGAAGTCCACGGTGACCAGCGGCGGCGCGCCGGAGTCGGGCAGGCACGGTTCGACGGCGGGCCACACTTGCCTGTGGACGACCAAAGCCTTAGCCCCGACGTTCTCCGCGACGAACTTCATCTCAGGTGGGCCGAGGCGCGTATTGATCGGGGCGATCACGCCCCCGGAGAGGACCGTCGCCCAGTAGGTGATGAAGAACTCCAGCGAGTTGGGCATCGCGACGGCCACGCGGTCGCCCTTCTGCAGGTCGAAGCGGGCGCGGAGCACGGAACCGGCTCGGACGATGACCTCGTCCATCTCCGCGTAGCTGTGCTCCTGCCCCTCGCAGATGACAGCCGTCTTCCTGGGGAACTTCTCGACGACGTTGCGCCAGACGTCAGGGAGCGTGTGAAGCGGGAGACCATTCATCGCTGGGCCCTCGTCCTCCGCGGTTCGTCGGCAATGCTGGTTCGAAGATATGCGAGTCGCCCGTGCCGGAGGGGCTCCGCGCCCATCACCGTCGCCTAGCGACAGCGAAAGGCATCGCGGCTGAAGCCGCTCCTACCCCTCAGCACCGCCATACGGCTGCCCGTGCCGTCCCTCCCGCGGTGATCTTGATCCCTTCCGGATACCCCATTGGGGCATGGGCAACTTCCCCGTTCGCTCTGCCCTGATACTTGCCCTTCACTCGGGGCGCAGTCACGGCGCCGGGGTCCCGGAAGGCGGGAGAGACCCGACCTACGGACAGCGGATCTCGTGGCAGTAGAAGTGCTCACCCTCGGCAGGGACGGTGCACAGCCATTCGCCGTCTGTGCCCATGATCCCGGAGGGGCAATTGACGCCATCGTCGCGAGCGGCGTTGGCAGTGGCGACGAACACACCCGCCGCCTTGGCTCTGGCTCTCAGGTTGCCGACGTGGAACTCCGTGTAGAGCTTGTCGTCGCCCGAGGCTACCGCATGGAAGATGACCTGGGCCCCGAGCATTCCGAGCTGCAGGGCGAGCTTCATGTCGAGGATGTCCGTGCAGCTTGGGTTGCACCAGAAGTCA
>CBFDAZ010000613.1:0-3849 GCA_965602825.1 uncultured bacterium | reverse complement strand
AGCAGTGCGTGTGCCTGCCATCGGCCATCTGTCAGCGCGGGCGCTGACGTTGTGGCGCAGTCGAAGGGATGCCGATTTCCCGTTCGGATCCGCCCGCAAGGAGCACCAGACCTCGGTAGCTGACCATGCAGAGAGGTCGAAGTCAGCGGCCGGTCACGACGTTCACCCGGTTCACGTCGATGCACTCGGGAAAACCATAGCGCTCCATCTGCGACAGCAGTGCCGACATCCCGTTCTGCCTCTCGAACAGATACTCCTCGGTGTAGAGCGGGCACAGAGAATAGATCTGGATCCTGGAACCGTCACGGCAGGCGATGATGCGTTTCTCCTCCTCGCCCGCAGCCAGGAGCCAGGCGGTGAACCGGGTGCCGGGACCGAGAGGTTTGGGCGGCTCCTCCTCGACCAGGACGGTCAAGGGAGCGCCCAGCCAGGTGTCGTTCAGCACCGGATACGCGGCGATCTTCAGCAGCCACTGAATCGGCCAGGCCCATCGCTTGTCCTTCAGCGCTTCCTTGGGCGGGGGCCAGTTCTTCGGCAGTACCAGCATCAACTCCGCCCGTTGGTATTGCTCGGCTCCCTGGGTGACGGGCATCTCAAACCGGCTGAGCCCGACGGTGAAGAGCACCGCGAAGCGCCGGCGCCAGGAGGGGCGGATGTAAGGGATCACGACCGGGATGTCGGAGCTCGGCACGATCTGCCGAACGACCCTCTCACTGGGTCGGCCATAGTGCTTGCGGAAGTGGCCCAGGATGTGGGGGGTGTAGTCGCCGGGGGCGGGGGTCGGGGGGGGGCGTCTCGCTTGCGGCCGCCAGGCAACGCGCCCGGCAGCTTGGCGCCGCGGGACTCAAGGAAGCGGACAAGGTCTGTCCGGCCCTCCTCAATCGCCTCACTCAAGGCAGTCCTCGGCGGTAGGCCTTCAACGATGAGGGGCTGGTTGATGTCCGCCCCATGGTCGAGGAGGAGCTTGGCCATGGCAACGGGGTCTTCGACCTTGTCACGAGCCACGGAAACGATCGGGCACGCCAGGTTCGGGTCCGCTCCGCACTCAAGAACCACCTTCGCGACCTCGTACCGACCTCTGACGACTGCGCACCACAATCCTGTCAGGCCGTTGGAGTCCTGCTGATTGATCGGTGCTCCGAGCTCAATCAGGAGCCGAGTGGCTTCCGGCGAGGACCGCCTCGCTGCGTCACACACAACCCACTTGTTCTGCTCGCGGAGCTTCGGGAACAGGTCCGGCTGTCCCTGGGCGAACTTGCGCATCGCATCGAGGTCGCGCCGCACCAGGGCAACCCAGAACGCCAATACGGGATCGGGGGGGTACCCGGTCTCGCTCATTGGGTTCAGCCTTTTCCGTGTAGATCGAGGACAGTGCCGAACGCAAAATGGACCCTCTGAGGAACCACCTGTAGCCAAGACAGCGCCAGGTCGCCACGCCTCACGTCAGCCCACTCGTGCGGCCGGGTTGGCCACAGTCGCGCCCAGTCCACCCGTTGCCTGGGCTTCCGTGCACCGGTTCTGTTCCCCCATGATACATAGTGGCCCCCGACTGCCAGACTATAAGGGGAGGTTCGCCAGGAGACTGACAGGATCGGCAAGCGCGTCGCTGGGATCGGGCGGGAAGCCAGGTGACTGAGACCGGCGTGCTCGCTCGGGGCGTGAGCTCCGCACCAGTCCTCTTCGGGCTGGATCAACACGAACTCAAAGTCGCTGCACGTCAGGCTCAGCTATCTACGGTGTCCGACCGTCAGTTCGCTGCGAGCTCCACCTCGATCGGCCCCGCATCGGTCACCTCCGCTGAAGTGACCTCGACCTTCGCTCGGCCGACCAGCCTGTCCCCGATGTCCACGTTGATGTCGTACGCCACTGCGCCGATCAGCCCCTCGATGTGCCAGTGCCCCTCGTTGTCCGTCGTCGTTCGGCGCACGCCCTCCCCCGATCCAGTCAGCCTCGTGTGCAGTTGGTGTATCCACGCATGCCCGACATGGCTCTGCCCGCCGTCATCGTAGTCGATGGTCAGTCGCGGCCGTACTCGCACAACCGCCCCCGCCACCGGGCGCCCGTTCTGGTCCACCACCATCCCTTCAAGGCCGCCGGGAGGCCACAGGATCAGGCCCGCTTCCACCTCCCAGGCTGGGTGGATCTGCTCGGCTGCAGCGAGGGGCTCCTTGGGATGGACCGCCACGATCCAGAACTTCGCGTTGAGGGGCAGCCCCGTCGCCTCGAATCTCCCCTCGGCGTCGGTCGTGAGTGTCTCATCCCGCGCCGTGATGCCCACCATCGCCCCCTCAACGGGCTGTTGCTGTTCGTCCACTACCCACCCCACAATTGTGGCGCCTGCAGCGTCGACCACGATCGGCTCAAGCACAATGTCATCGCCGCCCACCATTTCCGCCCGCACGTGATCCGCACCAACCATCTTCCCGTTGTAGCTGCCGCCGGGTGAGATCTCGAAGCGGGCCCCGGTCGGCAGCGGACCTATGCTGAAGCGTCCCTGCTCGTCCGTAGCACCCGCCAGGAGCAGGGAGCCGTGGGGGACGCCGTTCGGGTAGAGCTGCGCCTGAATGGGCACGCCGGGGAGCGGCCGCTCGTCCCGATCAACAACCGTTCCGCGGATCCACCCGGTCCGCTCCACCACGATCTCCACCGGTTCTTCCGGCACCTTCCCGGCGGGCATGAGGGCCATCCCCGCCAGGTTCTGCTCCGGCTCCATCGCCAACACGGGCCAACCCGCCCAGTCATAGTCGGGGGCCCGGCAAGGTAGTTCGAAACGCCCCTCGGCATTCGTCTCGGCGACGAAGTAGTCGCTCCACTCGTCTGGCGCCTCTTCGCCCGGGTGCAGGAGCCCGTGCACTGTGCCCGCCCTCACGCCCTCAACGGGCTGGCCATCGACATCGACGACTCGTCCTCGCAGCAACCGGGGTCGGTCGAGCCACGCCCGGAAGTCAAGGCCTGTCTGGCGACCGCCCTCCGCGGCCTCCGCCGAGCGCCGCATCGGCTCCGTCCGCCGAAATATGCCGCCGCTGCCAGGATAGCAGTGCACATCGTATCCGCCCGGAGGAACGCGGATCGAGAACTGCCCTTGCGCATCCGTGCGGGAGTGCCCGCTCGCCCGGGCGCCGTTCGCGAAGACCATCGCCTCCTCGACAGGCTCCCCCGTCTCTCCGTCCGTCACCATGCCCTCAATGAGGCCGCCGCGCCTCAGTGCGATGTCTACGCCGGTGGCCGTGTCGCCCGCCTCCAGGTCCACCGGCCCGCCCAGCAGCGCCACCAGGCCTTCCGGCGCCTTCACGCGCACATCGTACCGGCCCGCCCCAAGGGCCCCAATCCGGTAGCTCCCGTCCTCTCCGGTGTCGGCTGTTCCGCGCGTCCAGTGCTCGCGCACGGCCTCGACCAGGATGCCGGCGACGGGCTGTCCATCGTGGGTCACGCGTCCGGCGACGATCGCTTCGGCTGCGATCACGACTTCGTAGCCCTGCGTGTCGGAGGGAATGGTCTTGTCAGCTATGCGGAAGCGCTCGTAGCCGGGTGTCTCAACGGTGATCCGGACCGAGTCGTCCGGCGGCAAGCCGTCGATCCGGAACTGCCCGGCAGCGTCGGTTGTCGCAGCCAGGAACGTCGCATCGGCGGGGAAGAACCAGTCGCGCCAAATGCTGTCGAGGTTAGGTTGCCGCTCGGCGAGTTGCTTGGAGATGGGGTGGTCCTCCGGCCGGTGGAGGGCATGCACATGGACCCTTGCTCCCTCGACCGGCGTGCCGTCCGGTTGCTTGACGGTGCCCGAGAACGCGGCCGCTTCCGCGCCCAACGTGAGTGTGACCGACTCGCCGGCCTTCACGTAGCGCCAGTCGC
>CBFDAZ010000612.1:0-3862 GCA_965602825.1 uncultured bacterium | reverse complement strand
ATGCCGACCGCCCGCACGCTGAAGCAGATGTCGGCCAAGACGGATGAAGGCTTCAAGTTCGTAGTCAAGGCGAACAGCGAGATGACCCACGAGCGCACTGGCGAGCCGGAGGTGTTCCGGGTCTTTCAGGAAGCCCTCAGACCGCTGATCGACGAGGAGAAGCTCGGCTGCATCCTCGCCCAGTTCCCCAACTCCTTCAAGCCGGAAGAGGAGAGCACCGAGTACCTCCACTGGTTCAGGGAGCAGATGCCGGACATCGCGACAACCGTTGAGTTCCGCAACCGGCAGTGGCTCACAGCGGACACCTTTGACTTGCTGGAAGCTCTGAACCTGGGGTTCTGCTGCGTGGATGAGCCGCAGCTAAAGGGGCTCCTCCCGCCGCTCTCCATCGCGACCTCCGACATCGGCTACGTCCGGTTCCACGGGAGGAACGCGGGGGAGTGGTACGCGCACGACGAGGCCTGGCAGCGGTACAACTACCTCTACAGCGAAGAGGAACTGGGGGAATGGGTGGACAAGGTCAAGGAGGTCGATGGCGCCACCGATGAGACCTTCGTCTTCTTCAACAACCACTACCAGGGCCAGGCTGCCATCAACGCCGAGATGTTCGCCGAGATGCTGGGGCTGACCCTCGGCAGTGCGGGCGCCGTAGGAGGAGGGGGCGAAGCGAGTGCTGGTCAGGCCGATGGCGGCGGCCAGCTTAGCTTCGAAGAGCAATGAGCCAATCTCAGGACACAAACCCTCAAGGCGAGCCGGCAGGCGAGGCCTGGGACCACGTCCGGGCCGGGGACCAGCTTCTCGCCGACGGCCGGGAACGCGCTGCGGAGGCGGAGTACCGGCGGGCCACAACGCTGGACCCATCCCTGGCCCAAGCCCACCGTCGTCTGGCCCTTGCTCTCTACAAGCGTGGGGAACTGGCCGAGGCGAAAGAGGCGGCGACGAAGGCCACGGCGCTGCGACCCGAGAGTGTCGAAGCGTGGTTTGCCCTCGGCCTGATTCTGCGGGATGCGCGCGACTACACCGCGGCCCTGGCAGCCTTTGACGAGGCCATCGCTCTCCAACCCGAGCACGTCGAGGCGGTGCACTCACGGGGCCGAGTGCTGTATGAGGTGGGGGCCGCCCCTGAAGCGATCCCGAGCTTCCGGCGGGCGGCGGAGCTGGCACCCGAGTCGGCGGACATCGCCCATGACCTGGCCATTGCGCACGTAGCGTGTGAGAGCTGGGGCGAGGCCGAGAAGTGGTTCGCCCGATGCATTGAGCTCGAACCGGAACACGCGGAGACGTACTACGAGCTCGGCCAAGCCCACGAGCGCGACATGGCCACCCCTGATACCGAGGCCGAGCAGAACTACCTCAAGGCCGTCGAGCTGAACCCGGAGCATCTCCCCGCGCACTTCCGGCTCGCCCTCCTGTGGGCTCGCCGCCGGCATACGGACGCACAAGCAAGGCCCCGGGCCATCGAGACACTGGAGCGGCTCGCCGCGCGCGACGACCTGGTCCACCTCTTCCCCGACGCGCATCTCGTGCATTACCTCCTGGGTGCCGTCCTGGACGACGAACCCGACGCTGCCGGCAAGGCGCGGGAGGCCTACGCCGCCTGTCTGCAGCTCCACCCGGGCTTCGCTCCCGCGCAGAACAACCTCGGAATCCTGGCACTCGGGCGCCGGGAGTTCGAGACAGCCGCGGAGCACTTCAAGCGGGCCATCATCAGCGACCCCAACTACGACAGCGCCTTCCACAACCTCTGTCGCATCTGGTACGACCAGCCCGATGAGCTGGCCGTGCGTCAGATCCGGGACCTCGTGGACCTCGTCCCGGAGGAAGCCCCCGATATCATCACTCGCCTGATGGGCCACCTCGTCGAAGTGGCGAAGTCCGACGCCTTTGGCTCCACCTACGACAAGGTGCACGAGATCAAGAACCTCATCGGCATCCTGGGCGCCCGGATGAGAAAGGCGCTGATGAGCGATCAACTGGAGCCAAGGTCAGATGTGGACGAGTTGCTGGAGCTGCATGGCCGAGCCTTCGAGGCGATCCGCGGCTATCTGGGTGCCATCCAGACCGCGCCGACGAAGACCGACACGCTCGATTGCGGCGAAGTGCTCGATGCCACGCTCCGCCAACTGGCGGTGACCAGGCCGCCCCATGTGGAGGTCGAATGCGCGGTCGAGCCGGCTCTGCCGCCGATCGGCGGCGACCGCCGGAGGATTGCCCAGCTCTTCCGGAACCTCACCGTGAACGCCTTCGAGGCAATGCCTGACGGGGGCGACCTCCGTGTCTCTGCTCGATCCCGCGGACCGGGCGGAGCGCCCCCTGGAGCAACGGTACGCCGGGGCGTGCGTGTCGTCTTCGAGGACACCGGCCCGGGGATGACTGGCGAGCAGCTCCAGCGGGCCTTCGATCCCGGCTATACGACCAAGCAATCCGGATCGGGGTACGGACTCGCCGTGGTCAGCCAGATCGTGCGCGAGCACGGCGGCAGGGTCGCGCTGGAGAAGGCGGCCGGGGGCGGCACCCGTGTTGTTGTGGAGTTGCCCTGCCGTCCGCAACCGGAGGCCGCTTCCGAGCCGCTGCGCCTGCGGCCGGTCATCCACGAAGACTGGCGCCGCCTCATCCAGGCCGAACTCGACGCCATCGAGCCCGGCGATGGAAGCGCGATCCGGAACACGAAGCCGCCCGACGATGGGCGCAATCGATCGGAGTGAAGCCACGGCACCCAGATCCGGGCTCACCACGGAACACACGGAAGGGACGGCGATGGCTGAGCCCAAGAAGGCAGGCCTGCTATACGAGGAGGAGACCTACGCTGTCATCGGGGCGTGCTTCGAGGTCCACAAGGAGAAGGGCTGCGGGGCATGCCGTTCGACCAGCAGCCGACGCTGAGTCTGACCTACAAGGCGCAGGACCTCCGACAGACCTACCAGCCGGACTTCGTGTGCTACGGCAAGATCGTGGTGGAGTTGAGAGCCGTCTCGGCTCTGACTGACGAACGCCGCGCTCAGCTTCACAATTACTTGAAGGTGACCGGCCTGCGCCTTGGGCTGCTCGTTAACTTCGGGCACTACCCGAAGCTCGAGTACGAACGCATCATCCGCTAAGGGGCGCCGCTGGGCACCCGGGAAGCAGACCTCACGCGATCGCCGTCTTCCGTGTATTCTGTGTATTCAGTGGTCCATGATCTGTGCGGACCAGATGCACTTAATGACACGCGGCACGGTGCCGGGCAGTTCTCACTCATCGCTGAGCCGGCTCGAACTGCGGCGTTGGCGGTCCGGCACCACGCTACGCGGTGCAGTAGCTGGGCCGCCTCCGCCGGCTGCGAATCCCGGCCACGGGTGGGCGCCGAAATGAGTATGATGTCCGACAAGGCACGGGTTCAGCGCTTCCCCGCGCGAGTCCGGGATCCCGCTCCAGGCTCGTTCCTCCTGGCGTCAGCCCTTGACCCGGTAGACGAAGTGCTCGTCGTCGCCAACCATCTGACCGAGCGTTTCATCGCCGAGGTCGAGCCCATCGTCAGGTCGGCCGGGGCAAGGTTGACCCCAATCACCGTGAGAGACGGCTTCGAGCGGGATCTCTGGATACAGGATGCAGCGGAGATCGGCGGGATCGTAACCGAGGATGGCACGGGAATCAGCCCCGCGGCGCTCGGCGGCTTGCGTGCGCTCTGCGGCGAGCCCTACGCCGATTTCGACGCTGGTCGCCTCGATAGCGCGATGCGCCAGCTCCTCGCCCAACGAGGCATTGCATGCATTGACCCGGGCCCGCCTCGAGCGAACACCCGCTGGATCGACTGGTACGGCAACCTGGAGGTCAGCCCGCCCGCAATCGCTCGAGACGGCACGCCATTCCCGCACGGCAGGGC
>CBFDAZ010000611.1:0-3863 GCA_965602825.1 uncultured bacterium | reverse complement strand
GACTGTCCTGGAGCCGACGGAGGCCGAGGGAGCGCACGAGTGCCAGGTCGCCACGGTACTTGAGGTCGATGGCCAGTACCTGATGTACTACATGACGTTCCTCAAGGAGGCGCCGCCGGGCTTGCGAAAGAGCGCGTGGCACGTGACGCGCCTGGCAAAAAGCCATGACGGAATCTGCTGGGAGCGGGTGCCGGTCGGTCTGATCGACGTGGGCCAGGGCAGAGACAACAACGTCGTGATGGCCGGTGGGGTGGGGACGGCCTTCCTCGACCCGAACGAGACCGACGGTTGTCGGTTCTGGTGGATCGGGCACCTCAACGAGAATCCCTGGTGGGAGGAGAGCCGGGAGGCGGTCTATGGTGGGGGACCCGACAAAGAGGGCGCCGTGTACCTGTGCCGATCGCGCGACGGCGTCCACTGGCAGCGGGTGGCGGAGCCGATTCTTCCGTTCTGGTGCGACACGCGCAACCAGTGTTTGTTCGACCCGCGGATCGGGAAGTACGTCGCCTACTTGCGGGCGCGGCCGGGCGGGCATCGCGTGCGGGTGATCTGCCGGGCCGAAAGCGAGCACCTGACCGGTCCCTGGGACTACCAGCGCAAGCCTGGTCGCGAGCCGGGGCCACACGGGCTGTTCGGATGGATCGAGGACGAGCTACCGGTTGTGCTGGCGCCCGATGAGCTGGACCCGCCGGCAACCGGCCTCTACACGCCGAACGTTCATCTCTACCCATGGGCGGAAGACGTCTACCTGGCGTTTCCCGAGACCTATCGGCTGCGTGACGATCGGGAGAGCTTCGGGCGGGATGACCGCGGGAAGCCGGTCAACGAAGGCCCGCTGGACATCGCGCTGTGCGTGAGCCGGGATGGCGTGTCGTGGGAACGCTGCCGCGAGCCGTATGTCCGCCTGGGCCGCACCGGTGAGATCGACGGCGGCACCGCCTACATGGGGCTCGGCATGCTGCAGCGGGGCAGCGAGATCTGGCAGTACTCCGCCGTGTCGCCCCATACGCACCACGGGCGTCACCAGAGCCTCCCCGGCACCGACGGCGGTATCCGCCGGCTGGTACAGCGACTGGATGGCTTCGTGTCGGCGGATGCCGGCCCCGAGGGGGGCGAGATCACGACGCCGGTGCTGCGGTTCTCCGGCAATCGCCTGCGGCTCAACTGCGACTGCAGCGCGCTGGGTGAGGTGTGGGTGGAGCTTCAGGATGCCAATGGCCAGCCGGTGCCGGGGTACTCCGTCGAGGAGGCCGTCAGCGTGGACCTCAACGGAGTTGACCAGGAAGTCTGGTGGAAGGAAGGCCCTGACGTTGGGAGTCTCGCCGGTCAGCCCGTTCGGCTGCACATACGAATGCGTTCGGCAAAGCTATACGCGTTCCGGTTCACCGACACCGACCGCGACCAGGAGCAGACTGGATGATGCGACACGCCCTGTCGGCCGGCCGATCGCTGCTGCTCGCTCTGCCCGTTCTGGTATTGACTTCGGCCGATGCCCGAGCGGCGCCCGAGGTTCTGGCCGTCCATTACCGCCCCGACCGCGCCTTCCCAGAGTTCATGCCGTTCTGGACGGAGTCGTGGAGCCTGAGGGATGCAGCGGGTGACACGGTCCAGTATGCCTCGCGAGACATGCGGCTGGGCGGCTCTCTGCATGTCTTCCTGTGGAACCCCCGAGAGGAGACGGTCGAGCTGGAAGATGTGCTGCTTGAGGGAGTTAGCCTGGGGCGCGCGGTCGCCTTCTCGGAGCAGACGCGGAAACGGGGCCTCCACCCGGCCAGTATCTACTTCGCCCAACTTCCCGAGGCTGAACTGGAGACCCTTGTCAAGGCTGGTGAGCCGATCTGGTGGCGGATGGACCCGGCCCGCCTGCCGCGGCTGGGTACGGCTGAGATACTGGTGCGCTTGCGCCGTACTCCTCAAACCGATTCGGTGAACCTCGCGATCGCTACCGACGCAGGCCAGGTGGCGGCGTCAGTGCCCATTGGCGCTGAGCAGCCCTGGTTCGAGAGCATCAGCTTCTCGCCGGAACTGGACCGGGCCTATCTCTACATTCGCGGGCGTTCCGGCGGTCAGCCGCCGGGGCGGGTTGACGTCGATGGGCTCGACTTCACCGACACGTGGACTGTGGGGCACGATCCGCGGCTCGACACCACCGTGGTCGAGGTAGGGCTCAACCAGGCCCTTGAGTCCGGCTCCTTCCACACATTCCAGGTCATCTACGGTGACGGGGCAGTCGCCACGGCGGGCGTGCGCGCCTGGCAAGATGACCTCTGCTACGGCATCTGGGGCTCGCGGCCCGGCAAAGTGGGAGACGACGAGCTGGCCGCCTCCTACCTGCGCGACATCCACGACCACAACATCAACGTGCAGATGGAGATGGTGGGCTCAGCCGCCGTCCGCGAGTTCCTCAAGAGCGACGAGGGATTGGCCCTCTGCCGATCGCTCGGCCTCCGCCGCATGGTCAACGATCCGGGCAAGGGGAACACACGGGAGCCCTATGCCTACTTCCTGGTTGATGAGCCCGACTGCGGCGACTACCGGGTCGAGGGCCTTGAGCTGCATCAGCGGGTCGGCAGCCTCGCTCAGGCGCTCCTTCAGCGCAGCGAAGGCTTGCGGGCCGCCGATCCACCGACTCCGCACCTCATGAACGTCGATCTCACCTTCAAGCCCGAGAACTGGTACACTTACGGTCAGTTGCCCGACATCCTGGCCGCCGATCCCTACTACCAGGAGCGCCTGCGTTCGGCCTATTGGGATCACCCGGACCGCTTGCCGCTCTACACGAAGGCGACCTACGTCTACGCTGTCGGCACCGTCTGCCAGTCGGCCTGCGCGCCGAAGCCTCTGCACCTGATCCTCAACTCGGTCTGCCGCACCCGGCCCGACCGCAAGTTCCGCTACGCGACGCCCGCCGAGAAGCGAATCGAGGTCTACTACGCCCTCGCTGCCGGAGCGAAGGGGATCTCGTACTGGTGGTACACCCCGGCCCCTCCCTGCGTTGGCTGTGGCGCGCAGAACGATCCCGATGCCGCCGCTCTCTGGCGAGAGATCGGGCTCCTGGGCGCCGAGGCGCGCACCGTCGGGCCGCTCGTGGTACGAGCCTGCCCCCTCGAGCTTCCAGTCACTGCGACCCCGAGGCTCTGGATCCGCACGCTGGCGGCCGGCCTGGACTCCCTCCTGATTCTCGTGGTGAACGACGACTACGCCAACGATCGCCTGGGTACGGTCTACCAGCCGGTGGAGGATGCCACGCTGCGCCTTGAGCTGCCGGAGTGGCTGACACCTGCTGAGGTCTTCGAGGTCACATCTCAGGGCACACAGGACGCTGAGTGGGAGCAGGGGGGAGCGGAGCTGAGCCTGAGTCTGGGGACCGTTGACCTGACCCGGCTGGTCGTCGTGTCGAGTGACGCGGACCTGCGGGGGCGGCTGCAGGAGCTCTACGACACGCAGCTCGCCCGCAGCGCCCAACGTCTCCGGGAGATCGAGCCATGACTGACCGCCTGCTGAGCGCGGTTGGCGTGCTGGGGGTGCTTGTGTCGCCTGGCGCGGGTTTGGCGGACTTCGAGCCGGTAGAGCTCAGGCCGGATGAGGCCGAAGCCTGGACGAGACACGTGATTCCGCTGCCCAAGGCACGTTGTGCAAGCCCTGCAGAGCATGGTCCGTGACATGCGGGAACTGGCGGCTGGTCCATAGATGGAAGTCCGGGACTGAGGGTCTTGCGCTCGTCCTGCAATCGGCGAGTAAGGTTGTGTTCGAGGTGGATGTGGGAGATAGCGGTTGCGGGTCGGCCTTCGTGGGATGTCGTTGCTATTGGTGGTGCTGAGGGGTAGGACCCAGATTATCCATAGCAAGGAGGTTCTGTTGGG